>JAUWOV010000034.1 GCA_030611945.1 bacterium
CAAGAGGCAAGGCTATTGTCAATCTTCTGCGCATTGCTTCTGATGAGAAAGTTACAGCTTTTGTCAGAGTCAAAGAGTTTGATGATAAACATAATCTGATAATGGCAACAGAGAGGGGTATTGCGAAGAAGACTAATCTCATTGCCTATAGCCATCCGAGATCAGGAGGAATAAAAGGTATAAAGCTCGATAAGGGAGACAGGTTAATTTCAGTAAGACTCACGGATGGGGAAAATGATGTTCTGTTAGCAACAAAAGATGGTAAAGCAATTAGATTCCAGGAAAAAGCGGTAAGAACTGTTGGAAGGGTCTCAAGAGGTGTTAGAGGCATAAGATTGAAAAAGGGAGATATTATTATTGGAATGGAAGTTGTTGAGGATGAGTCAACTGTTGTTGTTGTTACAGCTAATGGATATGGAAAACGCACGCGTTTCGCAGAGTACAGACCACAGGGACGCGGAGGTATCGGAGTTATTAATATTCATACGGGTCCAAGAAATGGAACGGTTGAAGGACTGAGGACAGTTGCAGATAATGATGAGTTGATAGTTATTACAGCTAAAGGTGTAATAATACGCCAGCCTGTTAAGGAAATAAGAGTTATCAAACGTAATACAAAAGGCACCAGGCTGATCCGTCTTGACAAAGGCGATCGTGTAGTAAGTATTGCAAAGGTTGCTGTTGAGGAAGAGGAAGAAAAAGCAATTAAGAACAAGAAAGTATTAAAGAAGCCTAAAACAGGCAAAGGCTCTAAGAAGAAAAAGAAGTAGATAGCTGTCCTATGATAAAATCATTTATCAAGTAAGCAATTGACAGTACTTTGTTAAAAATCAAGCAGCCCGAGCAATACACAGCAATTCCCCGCATTAATTTTCTAACTTTCTTCATTCCTGCTGACTAAATTTCTTCCTTCTTATGGTGACTTTCCAGGAAGCATTAATATTTTCTTGCATTTCCATTTAATATCATTATAATCATAATTGAATATGGACAATATGGACAGTAATAATGATTGATATTACAAAGAATGTTCCTTTATATCAACAACTAAAAAAAGAGATTTTAAATAAAATTAAACATAGAAATTTTAAGCAGGGAGATCGTATCCTCCCTTTAAGAAAGTTATGTTTAGAATATAATGTAAGTCATATAACGGCTGAAAAAGCAATCGGCGAGCTTGTACATGAAGGTATTCTTTACAAGAGGCAGGGAATGGGAACATTTGTGGTAGGTCGTAAAAACGACACATCTGTAAAGAACTCATTTATTGTTGGCTTAGCTATTTATAAGCTTGATTTTATTACCAGTTCTTTTTTTTCGAGATTAGTTAAAGGAATCAATGGGGTAATTTATAAAAAAAACTGCCGGCTGGAATATTATACTACTAATAAGGAATATGATTGCTTTAAACAGGGGCCTTTTTATATAAATGCCCTTGAAGCGAACGAAATAGATGGTTTACTTATAGGTAGTACAGGACTAGGCGTTTCAGAAATGTTAGCTTTAAGGAAATTTTCTATTCCAATTGTCCTGTTAGGAAAACCACCACAAGGAACATCACTAAATTATGTAGACCTTGGTGAGTTTGAAGGAACCTGCAAAGCTACTGAATACTTAGTTAACTTAAATCATAAAAGGATTGGGTTTATTTCTGACCCCTTAAACTCAATACCTGCTTTAGCCAGGATTAAGGCATATAAATCAATATTGAAAAAATATCATCTAAAGTATGATAGCAAACTTCATTGCAAGGCTAATTATGGGAAAGAAGTTTACCATACAGTGCAGTATTTGCTGTCCTTGAAATCGCCGCCAACTGCTATTATTACTCATGATGATGATATGGCGGTAGAAGTTATAGACGCGATAAAGGATAGAGGGTTAAAAGTGCCTGATGACATTTCTGTAATAGGATTTAATGATGCTCTTAACAGCCCGCAGCCAAAACCATCTCTTACCACAATAAGGGTTCCTATAGTAAAGATGGGAAAATTGGCAGTAGAGATGCTGCTAAAACTTATGTATAATGAAAAAATTAAAGAGAGGGGAATAACTCTCACCCCTGAGTTAATTATCAGAAAATCTTGTAGAAGGATAAACGAGTTGATTGCAGAAAAAGGTAAATAAAAATGAATAAGAACCATCAGGTAATCTTTGTTAAGCCAAAAGAGGTTGTATTAAAACAAATTGAGATGCCTGTTCCTAAAAAAGGTGAAGTGCTGATAAAGACCATAGTAACACAAATCAGCACAGGCACAGAGCTTACTATTTTGAGTGGAGAATTTCCCAAAGGGTCTCACTGGGCAGATTACGCTGAATATCCTTTCTATGCCGGTTATTCTAATATTGGTAAAGTAATTGATACAGGTAAGGACGTAAACAAGAATTTGATTGGGAAGATAGTTGCTACTGAGACGCCGCATGCAAGTTATGTAACATGTGATTCTAAAAAATTACGTTTAGTGCCAAAAGGTCTTTCCTTAGAAGATGCGTCTTTTTTTACCATAGCTGAGATAGTAATAAATGGGGTAAGACTTGCCAAGATTGAGCCGGGGGAGTCAGTTGCAGTCTTTGGACTTGGATTACTTGGTCAGCTTACAGTAGAATTCCTGAGATTTTGCGGTGCATGGCCTGTAGTAGCGATAGATATAGCATCTTTTAGACGAAAGCTTGCTTTAAAAAGCGGAGCTCATTGTTCTCTTAATCCAATGGATAAAGATTTTGCAAAAAAGATGAAGAAAATAACCAAGAAAAGGATGTTTGATGTTGTTTTTGAAGTTACGGGAAATCCCAATGTTATTCCTGGAGAACTTGAATTTTTACGTGAGAGAGGTCGCCAGATTATCCTGAGCAGTCCTCGAGGACAATCAACCTTGGACTTTCATGACCTTATAAACGCTCCAAGCAGGGTAATTATAGGAGCGCACAACTACTCACATCCTAAGATAGCCACAACGTATAACCAATGGACTTGCGCCAGAGATGTTGAACTTTTCTTTGACCTTCTCGTTGCTAACGAAATGAAAGTATCGCATTTAATAACCAATACTTATAAATGGGATAAGGCTAAAGAAGCATACCAGATGCTTCTTAAAGATAGGACTAAGACTCTTGGAGTTATGCTTTATTGGGATAAGGCGGAAGGGGAAAAACAAAAATGACATCTCGTGATAGGATTTTAGCTGCTATAAAAAGAGAAAAACCTGACAGAGTGCCCAAAAATATGAGATGTTGTCCGGAGATTATAGAATTATTTAAAAAGAAGACAGGCATGGAAAGCATGGATGATTATTTTGGATATGACATGCGATTTGTTCAATATACACCGGGTGAGCATAAAGAGGATTTTTCTAAGCATATAAATATAAGTGACATTCCGGAAGGAGGGTTCTTATCAGAATGGGGAGCCATATGGACTAAAGCAAATTTTACGTGTAGGCATCCTATGTGTAATTTCACTTCAATTTCCCAAATAGATGAATATCCATTCCCTGATTTTGATTCAGATTATCGTTACAGGAATTTATCAGAAGATACACAGAAGATAAAAAACAAGGAGCTAGCTGTTTTTTCATTTTATGAATGCGGTTGTTTTGAACAGGCTTGTGCTTTGCGTGGTATGGATAAGTTCTTTATGGATCTTATTGAAAACGAGAAATTCGTTGATGCGTTATTACAAAAGATACTAAAAAGGAAGATAGAAAATGCAAAGAGATATACTGCTGCCAATGTAGATGTTGTATGGATAGGGGACGATATGGGGTCACAGAAAAGCATGTTGATGAGTCCTGATATGTGGCGGCAATATTTTAAGCCCTGCTTGGTAAAAATAATCAAAGAAGTGGGGAAAGTTAATCCAAATGTTTACATTGCTTACCATAGCTGCGGGTATATTGAGCCTATTATTCCTGAATTAATAGAAGCCGGTGTGGATATACTTGAATCTGTTCAACCTGAAGCAATGAATCCAGCTAAATTAAAAAATGAATTTGGAGACAGGTTATCTTTTTGGGGCACTGTTGGAGCGCAATCTACAATGGCTTGCGGAACCCCTCAGGAGGTAAAAAAAGTAGTGAAAGAAAGAATTGAAACTATCGGCAGAGGCGGTGGATTGATAATTGCTCCTGCTCATACTATGGAAAAGGAAGTCCCATACGAAAATATAATAGCTTTTTTTGAAGCAGTAGAGGAATATGGGGAATACTAATTTTCCAAAAGAGGAGGATTCCATGGTAAGAAGAAAGTTGCAATTTCCAGAAGGATTTATGTGGGGTTGTGCTACAGCAGCTTATCAGATAGAGGGCGCAGTTAATGAAGGTGGCAGGGGCGAAAGTATCTGGGATAGATATTCCCACACTCCAGATAAAGTACTTAACGGAGATACCGGCGATATAGCCTGTGATCATTATCATCGGTATGTTGAGGATGTAAAATTGATGAAGGATATTGGAATTAACGCATACCGTTTCTCCATTGCTTGGTCGAGAATCATTCCGTCAGGGAAAGGTCTGATTAACCGAAAGGGAATAGATTTCTATAATAAATTGATCGATGCTTTGCTGGAAAAAGATATTGAGCCAGTGGTGACTATTTATCACTTTGATTTACCCCAGGCATTAGAGGATATGGGAGGCTGGGCAAATCGTGATATTGCATATTATTTTTCCGACTATGCAGAGGTGCTTTTTAAAAATTATGGCGATCGGGTAAAATTTTGGATTACTGAGAATGAACCAATCTGTGTGTCTTATGGATATTATCCCGGGGTAGGGTGGGAAACCGCCCCTGGGGTAAAGGATATAAACAAAATGGTTTCGTCAATCCATCATCTTCTTCTTGCCCACGGGCTCGCTGTAAGAAAATACAGGGAATCTTTAAATGGAACCGGCAAGATAGGAATTGCTATTAACATAGAACCTGTCTATCCCAATAGCCAAAATCCTGATGACCTGAAGTCAGCTAAGTTGGATGATGCTTTCCTTAACCGAATGTTTCTTGACCCTCTCTTTTATGGTAGGTATCCTGTTGAACTTCAAGAAATTTTTGGAAGAGACTTGGAGATTTCAAAGGAGGATAAGGAAATTATTGCCTCGCCTTTTGATTTTCTTGGAGTTAACTATTACACGAGAAAAATCTCCAAGTATAATCCCAACGGCGGTTTTTTAAAATCTTCCGTGGTAAAACCAAAAGAAGCCGATTATACTGACATGGGGTGGGAAATATTCCCTCAGGGCTTATATGATATTCTAATAAGAATTAAGAATGAATATCGGAACCCGGTTATCTATATAACCGAAAGTGGTTGTGCTATCAACGATAAACTAGAGAATGGCAAAATCAGCGACCTTAAAAGAATAGCATATTTAAAGGGACATTTTAAGATGGCGCATAAGGCTATCTCGGATGGAGTAAAAATCAAAGGATATTTTGTCTGGTCTTTGATGGATAATTTTGAGTGGACTTTTGGTCGTTCTAAAAGGTTTGGAATGGTTTATGTTGATTATCCTACTCAAAAGAGGATACCCAAGGAGAGTGCCCGATGGTACTCAAAGGTTATAGAGAAGAATTTTATCATTGATTAAGAATTTAAGAAAGAAAAAAAGGAATGTAATGATGAATGACGCTACCACAATTTTGAAAAGGCATCCAAAGAATCCTCTAATCACACCTAGAGATATCAAAGGGGCAATGGCCGTGTTTAATCCAAGTCCAGTTGATTATAATGGTAAAACTGTATTGGTCTTGTCCGTCTACAAGTTCCAGCATTACTCCGGTACACGCGGGGGTTACGTTGCCATGAGTGACGACGGAGTTCAATTTGATATCCGTCAAGAGCCTTTGATCAATTTATCTCACTCACCGAAGCCATTTGATAAACTTGGTCAGGATATCATTGATAGTCGTGTGACGAAGATAGACGGCACGTACTATTTCCTAACCCCAGTTATGCTAAGGGGAGAAGAAGAAGGACCGTTGCTTCTTTTGGGCAAGACAGAAGATTTCGAGAAATACGAGCCACTCGAGTTGGTTGGTACGCCGACAAACCGAGGTGCGTCTCTGTTTCCAGAGAAGATCGGCGGGAAGTATTACAGACTAGACAGGCCTGGACACAGAGACGATCCTGCATCGATCTGGATATCATCTTCACCTGATTTGATTCACTGGGGATGCTGCCGTCTACTGTTGAAGCCAGGGTATGCAGTATGGAACCGCATGAAGATTGGACCGACTCCACCAATCAGGACATTTGAAGGCTGGTTGGTTATTGTTCACGGAGTTTTCTCCTGGACAGGAGCCGACTTAAGTTACTACATTGGAGCTATACTGCTTGATCTTGAGGATCCGACACGAATCATTGGTAAGACTCAAAGCTGGTTGCTTGCTCCGGAAGAGCCATATGAGACCTCGGGGATGGTGGACAATGTGGTCTTCCCGTGCGGCGCGATAGCTGACATCAAAGACGATCAATTACGTATCTACTACGGGGCCGCAGACACCTGTATCGGGCTGGCAAGCGGACCATTGTCTGCCGTTATCGAAGCGTGCAAACGTCAGATATAGTTTTGGCTTGCTAGGAATGAGAAGAATTTATTTTAATAAGATAAAAACACAATGAGTTCAAGAGAGATTATTAAAACAGATACAGGTAAAGTAACACTTCGTTCTATTTTGATAGGCGCTTTTTTTACTGCCCTTGCCGCGGTTATGGCTCACTACTCTGTGAATGTGGTATATGGTTCGTATTTGGCAATTGATCATATGCCTGTAGCCGCTATCTCCTTATTTTTCTTTCTGGTAATAGTTTTTCACATTTTAATAACTTTAACAAAAAGATCATTAGGGCTTTCTCCTGCTGAATTGCTTATTGTTTATGTAATGACTTTTATGGGATGTTCCGTCACTACCATGGGAATTGGATCTTTTATCCTGCCTTTTTTAGGAGCGCCGCATTACTTTGCCACCCCCCTGAACAGATGGGAAGAGCTAATACTTCCTAATCTCCGAAGCTGGCTTATTCCACAGAACAAAGAAGCCGTCAGGCAGTTTTTTGAAGGTATGCCGACGGGAGGCTCTATACCATGGATGGTCTGGATAAAACCTTTACTTTGCTGGCTGCCTTTTCTGCTTTCACTATACGTAGTGATGATATGCATTCCCATAATCATGCGCAAGCAATGGATAGATAAAGAAAGATTGAACTTTCCTCTAGCCCAATTGCCGCTGGAGATGATTAAGAGAGATGACAGCTCCAAATCGTACCCATTTTTTACAAACAAACTTATGTGGATAGCGTTCCTCATCCCGTTTGTAATAAGCTCAATAAACGGATTACATGAATATTTTCACGTAATCGGACCCGTAAACTTGGCTTGGGCTGTACCAACATTCAGAGGAACGCAATCTCTCGCGTTTCGCATAAGTTTTCCTGTGATAGGTTTTTTGTATTTGGTTAATACGAAGGTAGGCTTCAGCCTGTGGTTTTTCTATTTATTTTATCATGTACTTTCCGGATGGTTTAATATAACCGGCGTATCGTCCCCGGAGGCGCTGGGACCGTTTGGCGCGAAGGAGCCGATTATTAACCATATAAGTACCGGCGCTTTATTAAGTTTTGCGGTTTACGGTTTATGGCTGGCGCGCGACCATTTAAAAGAAGTGTTTCAAAAGACGTTCAGGGCAAATTCGCCTATTGACGATTCAAAGGAGCTGCTTTCATACAGGAGCTCTACAGTAGCCACGATACTTGGGATAATAGTCATGATTATCTGGCTAACGGCTGCAGGACTGCCTTTACTTATGTCTTTTTTGTTTGTGATATTGGCGCTTTTGATATTTCTAGCTCTAACCAGAGTGATAATTGAAACAGGAATTCCAATCATTAGATCTCCTGGCGTTGCGGCGCCTCAACTTATATCTTCTGTCGGATCCTCCGCTATAGGACCTTCCGGACTGGCTGGACTTTCTTTTGCTAACATGTATGCCGCAGATATACGAACTTTTGCAATGTGCGCAGCTGCCAATTCAATTCGTATTGTTGAGGGTATAAAAAAGAGAAGACGATGGATTTTTGCGGCGATGTTACTGGCGGTTGTGGTAAGTTTAAGTGTTTCTGTAATTACAGACCTTCGCTTGGGTTATACTTACGGCGGTGTAAATTTGAATAAATACTACAGCGTTCGCGCTCCTAGCTGGGCATTTAATTTTGCCAGAGATAGAATAGTCCACCCAAGCGCCCCGAACAAATTGGGGTGGTGTTTGAAGATAGCAGGAGCAACTGTACTGGCTGGTCTGATGTTTATGAGAGGGAGATTCCTATGGTGGCCGCTTCATCCTGTAGGATTTGTTGCCGGCTCCACCTGGCTTATGTCTATAATATGGTTTTCAATCCTGATTAGCTGGATGCTCAAGACAGTAATCCTAAGATATGGCGGACCCAAGATATACAGACAGGCGAGACCGTTTTTCTTCGGATTGATATTAGGCCAGTATGTAGTAGCAGCCTTATGGTTTGTTATAGATTTAATTACCGGCACCACAGGTAATGTGGTATTCTGGATTTAGAGGATGGCGTGCTATGTTCCAAACTTGCTTTAGTACTAAACGAATGCTGCATAAAGAAACTCAGAGTGAAACCAATAATAGTATGCCTCTTATATATCCTGAGTTTTGGTTAACGAAAAAAGAGTATTAAAAATAGTTAATAACTGTTAATATTACATTTCTTGGAGATAAATTTCTATATTTGTAACGTTTTTTTGGAGATGATTTCGTGCGCTTATGACGCTTTTTTGGAGATAAGCCATGAAACGGACTTTATATAAAAATCTACTGAACTGGAAAAACAGCAATAAACGCAAGCCGCTTTTGTTGCAAACGAACTTGTAGCTAATGGAAATAAAGAGTTGTTTTACTGGACTTCGAAAAGTGATGCGGAAGTTGATTTTGTGCTGCAATTACAAAACGAAATTTATCCTATTGAAGTAAAAAGCGGCACAAGTCGTAACCTTAAAAGTTTAAAAAGTTATGCCGAAAAATATAATCCAAAACTTATTTATAGAATTTCGTCGCGTAATTTTATGCAGTCTAAAAATTTTGTAAATATCCCGCTTTATGCAAATATTCAATGGTTAATGTAATGAAGGAAGAAAAATCTATCACATAGTTCTTTTACCTGTCAAATGATTGTGCGCTTTATCCATTCACGAAATAAGATGTCTGTAAAAAAGTATTCGCCATTCTCTTTATCAAGGTATCCGTCTTCAACTAAACTGAGCAATGTCCTGCGAACCGACGATGGCAATCCCATGTTATTTTTTTCAAGATAATCTCCTGAAAGAATTTGTTTGCCCCCATAAAGCGAGATAGCCTTTAGTAATTGTCTTTTGGATAATATCATGCGGGACCATTCAAGATGAAAGTTTTGTGAATACAGATGAATTACTTGAGATAAAACTGATTGCACGTCCTTTTCACTAATGATTCCTTTATCAATCTTAGAATCCCACAATTCATGCAATAATAGCTGTGTATAATATGGGATATTCTCAGCTAGTTTGATGACTTTTTGTAACGCTTCATCAGATATCTTTATTCCGCTGGTTTCAAATTTGTCTTTTGCAAATTTTAGGAATATATCTTCGTTGATTTTTTCTAAATACATAACAGGACCTATCCTGTAGAATGGTTTATCCTGAGAATTTATCATTTCGTTAAGAAGATGTCTTTTTGAGCCTGCAAAAACATAGGCTACATTCCTGTGATGTTGAATGTGAGCTCTTAACTTCCCCTCAATGTTCTTTCTGTTAAGTTTTAATATTTCCTGGAATTCATCAAAAACGACAACCAGTTTTTTGTTTTGCTTGCTTGCAATAATTTCCGGCAGGTTGAATATTTTGCTATCAAGTTCCGCACTTATTGGCTGATTGTAATCAAGTGATATCACAGGCTTGCCGATTTCATCGATTTTAAAATTAATTCGCAGTCCGGACAGCACTTGTCGAAGAAATCCCAAAATCTTATTTTCCGGGGTGCTTTTCTTGACCAACAATGATAAATATGTGTTAAGAAATTCTCTGTACGAGGAAAACTCCTCTAAGTCCATGGAAATAGATATTATTTCTTTTGCGCTAATTTGATCAATTGCTGTTTTAATAAGAGATGTTTTTCCCATGCGCCTTGAAGAAATAAGAAAGATTTTTTGACAGCTTAGTATATCGTTCTTTAGCCTTCTTATCTCTTCTTTTCGATTACAAAAATTTTTTCCGAAGACTGTCTCACCATAAATAAATGGATTTCTCATAGATTGGTTCTCCTTTCACACTCATGACACAAAAAAGTGTAACACAAAAAAGTGTAATGTCAATTTGTTTTTTCAAGTTGATATTGGAAATATAGAGTGTTGGAAAAATATCATTTGCAAGTAAATTATTTTTGACTATACTAATTTAAATAACAAATGACAAAGCTCAAATGTCCAAAAATGAAATTTAAAATAGCAAAAGATGGTTTGCCGATAATAGTTTTCTTTGTATTACTCACAATCCTCAGCGCTTTCCTATATAGACCCGTCGGTATTATTTTTCTCATCTTACTTAGTTTTTGTGTTTTCTTCTTCAGGGATCCTGAAAGAGAGATTACAAAAGGAGAGAATATAGTACTTGCGCCGGCTGACGGCAAAGTAGTAGCGATCCAACAGATTCAAGAAAGCAAGATATCCAACGAACCGGTTAATAGAATCTCTATCTTTCTCTCGATTTTTGACGTGCATATCAATCGCGCGCCGGTTGACGGAGAGGTTATCTATCTTGAATATTCAAAAGGAAGGTTCCTTGACGCTAGAAATCCAAAGGCATCAGAGGTAAATGAGAATAATTTTATGGTGCTTTCGCATAAAGGAACTAAGATTGCCGTTAGGCAGATAGCAGGGAAAATTGCGCGCCGTGTTATATGTAAATGCAACAAAAGCGACAAATTAAAAATCGGAGAACGCATAGGAATGATAAAATTCGGCTCAAGAACAGATTTATTTCTTCCTATGAATGCAGAAATAAACTCAAAAATCGGCGATATGGTTAAGGCAGGAATAACTATTATGGGAAAACTTTCGTGAGAAAAATTCAAATACTGCCAAGTCTTATTACAACCGCTAATCTAGTGTGTGGATTTCTATCAATAATCTTCTCTATGCAGGGAAACTTTACTATTGCAGGATGGTTAATTATTATTGCGATTGTATTTGACGGGCTTGATGGTGAGGTTTCGCGTCTAACAAAAACAAGCAGCGCTTTTGGACTGCAATATGATTCTCTTTCTGATCTCATATCCTTTGCTGTTGCTCCTGCAGTGCTTGTGTATAAATCTTTTTTTGGAATTCCTACGCGTCTGGCTTTATCCCTTATTACATTGTATGTAGTTTGCGGGGCGCTGAGGCTGGCCAGATTTAATGTTCAGATAGTAAAAACAAAGGATAAATTTTTTGTAGGACTGCCTATCCCTGCTGCTGCTGCAATAATCACAACCTCTACAATAGCCTTTCAAGCCTATATTATTCAATTCCCTGCGCTCAGATTCTTTCCAATATTCATGGTAGTTGTTGCATATTTAATGGTAAGTAAGGTTAGATATCCTAGTCTTAAAGAAATTGAGAGAAAAAGACCATTTCACTATCTGGTTGCCATACTACTGATACTTGCTTTAGTGGTTATGCGTTCAGACTTTTTTATGTTTGCAATAACATTTGCTTATGTGCTTTCAGGACCTGCAAGAATGACCAAGCCATTAAGAAAATTATTTGCGTTCAAAGACCAAGTCTCTCAAGAGCCTGCTTCAAAGTGAATTAATTCTATGTACTATCCAACAAAAAAAGAATTCATTAAAAAAACTAAACTAGGGAATTTCATTCCTGTTTACAAAGAGATTATAGCTGATACACAAACTCCAGTGTCAGCATATAAACAAGTTTCGCATGGGGACAAATTTTCATTTCTTCTGGAGAGTGTGGAAAGAGGAGAACAACCTGGCAGATATTCATTTATTGGGACTAATCCTGAAATAGTTTTTAAATGTAAGGGTAATAAAGGAAGTATATTTACTAAGAACAAGAAAAAACAAGTTGTCCTTTCAGATGGACCTTTGCCATTTCTCAGAGATATGATGAATAAATACAGATTTGTTATTAATGACTCTCTGCCTCCATTTTGTGGCGGAGCAGTAGGATACTTTAGCTATGATGTTATTAGATTTATAGAGAAACTATCAATGCATACAACTGATGATCTTAACCTGCCGGATTGTGTGCTGATGTTTACAGATACTATAGTAATTTTTGACCATCTCCTGCATAAGATGAAGATAGTATCAAATGTGCACTTAAATGATAAGACTGAGCCGTCTAAAGCCTACAATCAAGCTATACGAAAGATTGATAGGATAATAGAGAAATTGAACACGCCCATGCAAAAATATGGAAAAGAAAATTCAAATGGAAGATATAAACTAAAATCCAATCTTACAAAAAATCAATTCACAAATATTGTAAAGAAAGTCAAGGAATATATTAAAGCAGGAGATATTATTCAGACTGTGCTCTCACAACGACTGGAAACAAAAATAGACGTAGACTCATTTGATATATATCGAGCTCTTCGAATAATAAATCCATCTCCATATATGTATTATCTGAAGCTTGACGATTTTGAGATAGCAGGGTCATCTCCTGAGACTTTGGTTAAGGTAGAAAACAAAACCGTAAAAGAACGCCCCATAGCAGGTACAAGACCCAGAGGAAAAACAGAGATTAAAGATAAGGAACTTGTTAAGGAATTACTCTCTGATCCAAAAGAACTCGCAGAACACATAATGCTTGTTGACCTTTCACGAAACGATATTGGCCGCGTTTGCAAATGCGGCACAGTCAAAGTTGGAGAACTGATGAGTATAGAAAAGTACTCTCATGTTATGCACATAGTCTCGGATGTTCAAGGGAAAATCAGGCCTGATTTAGACAGCATAGATGTTTTCAGTGCTTGCTTCCCTGCAGGGACAGTCTCCGGCGCTCCAAAGATAAGGGCTATGGAACTTATTGAGGAACTGGAACCTACCAGACGCGGACCTTACGCAGGAGCAGTTGGGTATTTGAGTTTTTCAGGAGATATGGATACATGCATAACAATAAGAACGGCAATCATTAAAAACAATACAGCTTACCTTCAGGCTGGAGCAGGGATTGTCGCAGATTCAGTACCAGAAAAAGAATATAATGAAACCCTAAATAAGGCAAAAGTACTTATAAAAGCAATAAAGCTTGCTGAGGAGGGTTTAATTTGATTCTCATAATAGACAATTACGATTCCTTTACATTTAATCTGGTTCAGTATTTTGGTGAGCTTGGCGCTGAAATGGAGATTTACAGAAATGACAAAATAACTGTGAATCAAATAAAGAATAAAAAAAATCTGACAAAGATAGTTATCTCTCCAGGTCCATGCACACCAAAAGAAGCAGGTATTTCTAAAGATGTTATTAAATCATTTTACGAGAAAATTCCAATGCTCGGTGTATGTCTGGGGCACCAGTGCATTGGGGAAGTCTTTGGCGCAAAAATAGTTAGAGCTAAAAGACTTATGCATGGGAAAACTTCCATGATTTATCATGACAGCAGCGCAATATTTAAAAATATCTCTAATCCATTTGAAGCTACACGATATCACTCTCTTGAAATAGAGAGAGAATCTCTCCCTGCCTGCTTCCAGATATCTGCATGGACTGATCAAGATGAAATAATGGGAATACGGCACAAAAAATACCCGATTGAAGGCGTGCAATTCCATCCGGAGTCAATCCTTACTAAGGAAGGCAAAAAGATATTGGGCAACTTTTTAAAGCTGAAATAAAAAGTCCCCCTTTTCGTCCAGAGGACGATTGTCCTTTGGCTAAGAAGGGGGATTCAGGGGGATGTAAAAGTCAGCCGGGGAATCCAGAAATTAAGTTTATTGAGACGTTCCATGAGGTAGAGTCTCCTGAGTATTAACTCTTCCTCCTCTTTAGTTTTTATAATTAGCTATTCTGTCATGTTCTTTATAACTTCATCTGCGAACTCAGAGCATTTAAGAAGCTTTGCTCCATTCATCAATCTTTCAAAATCATATGTAACTTTTTTACTTAAGATTGCCTTACTTATTCCTTTACTAATAAGATCAGCAGTCTCCTCCCAGCCAATATATCTAAACATCATCTCTCCGGACAATATCACTGACCCTGGATTTACCTTATCCATATCTTTGTATTTAGGCGCTGTGCCGTGAGTTGCCTCAAATATTGCATGACCGGTGTCATAGTTGATATTCCCGCCGGGCGCTATTCCAATGCCTCCTGCCTGTGCAGCTATCGCATCTGAAATGTAATCTCCATTAAGATTCATTGTAGCTATTACATCGAATTCATCTGTTCTTGTTAATATTTGCTGCAGAAAAATATCAGCAATAGCATCCTTTATTAAAACTTTTCCCTGAGGAACGATTCCTTTACATTCATCCCATGATATAACTTTCTCTGAAAACTCATCCTTTGCCAGCTCATATCCCCAGTTTCTAAATGCACCCTCTGTGTATTTCTGAATATTACCTTTATGAACAAGAGTTACACTTTTTCTTTTGTTCTTTATTGCGTAATCTATTGCTGCTCTTATTAATCTTTTGCTTCCAGTCTCACTTATTGGTTTCAGACCTATGCCGGAGTCTTCTCTAATATGCCATCCAAAAGAATCTTTGCAAAAACTGATAAGCTTCTTTACATCTTTTGAATATGCTTGCAGTTCAAGTCCTGCGTAGACATCTTCAGTGTTTTCCCGAAAAACAACTATGTCAACCTTTTCTGGGTGCTTAACCGGACTCGGGACACCTTTAAGCCATTTTATTGGCCGCAGGCAAACGTATAAATCCAACAATTTTCTAAGAGTTACATTCAGGCTTCTAATGCCGCCGCCAACAGGCGTTGTTAAAGGTCCTTTTATCCCTACCAGATATTTTTTGAAAGCATTAACTGTTTGTTCAGGCAGCCATTCTTTTGTTTTCTTATATGCTTTTTCTCCTGCAAATATTTCTTTCCATACAATTTTTTTCCTGCCTTCATACGCCTTCTCAATTGCAGCGTCAAATACTCTTACCGAAGCTCTCCAAATATCAGGACCGGTTCCGTCTCCCTCAATAAATGGAATAATTGGTTTATCAGGCACAGACAGTTGCCCACCTTGCATTCTGATTTGGTTGTCCATTATTATTATTTGTCCTTTCTTTTTATATGATTTAATAAGCCTCCTGCCACTATTAGCTGCTTCTCCTTTTCAGTAAGATCATATTTTAACTCAATATCAACATTCTTGGTTTTGTTTTTTAAAACCAGTTTCGCATTTTTTGTTATTGTTTTCTCTATATCCTGAATTTTCACAATGTCTCCTACGTTTAGATGCTGATAATCATCGGTTTTCATGAAAATAAGAGGCAGGATGCCAAAGTTTATTAAATTGGTTCTATGGATTCTTTCTATAGATTTTGCAATAACAGCTTTTACTCCAAGATACATTGGGCATATAGCTGCATGTTCGCGGCTTGAACCCTGTCCATAACTCAGTCCAGCCACAATAATATTGCTATAACCATCTGATTTATTATCCTTGCACTGTTTCGGAAAAGATGGTTCAATCCCTTCAAATACAAATTGAGAGTATTTTTTAATATTGGAGCGATATTTCAATCTTGATCCTGCAGGCATTATGTGATCAGTAGTAATTTCATCTCCTACTTTAATTGCAATTTTAGCATTGATATTCTCAGACAAAGGTTTGTTTTTGGGAGGCTCTCCAATATTCGGGCCTTTATATACCTTTGTTTTTTTGCCCTCAGGTGCTGGGTGAATGATCATGGTATCATCTACATGAAATTTCTTAGGTAGGTCAAAAGATGGAAAAGCCAGTTCTTTAAGATCACGTGGATCAGTGATTACTCCGGATAGCGCGCATGCAGCGGCTGTTTCAGGACCTGATAGGAAAACAGAAGCAGATTGAGTTCCGCAGCGACCCTTGAAATTTCTATTACTGGTTCTGACGCTTACTGCGTCAGTAGCTGGAGCGTGGCTGTTTCCAATACAGAATCCGCATGCGCATTCTGCAATTCTAGCGCCTGCATCAATCAGTGTGGAAAGACTGCCGTCATCTGTTATCATTTTTAATACCTGCCTTGAACCCGGGGAAACTACAAAGCTCACGTTCTGCGGAATTTTATGCCCTTTGACAATATGAGCAGCTATTTTAAGATCCTTATAGGAAGAGTTGGTGCAGCTGCCGATGATTACCTGATCCACTCTTTTCCCAACAAATTCTCTTACGGTCGCAATATTGCCCGGGCTATGAGGACATGCAAGCATGGGTTCAATTTCAGAAAGATCAATATTTATTACTTTTTCGTACTTAGCGTCTGAATCTGCTTTTAATTCTTTCCATTGATCTCCTCTATTCTGAGAGAGAAGAAATTTTCTCGTTAACTGGTCACTTGGAAATACTGAGGTAGTAATACCAAGCTCGGCTCCCATATTAGTAATAGTAGCCCTTTGTGGAACGTTTAGGGTCTCAAGTCCACTTCCTCCATATTCTATTATGGTTCCAACGTTTCCTTTGGTGCCAAACATCTTTAAAATTGCAAGTATGATATCCTTTGCGTTTATCCATGGATTTAATTTGCCTTCCAGATTAATACGGATGATTCTGGGATAACGCAGTGTATATTCGCATGTTCCCATTGCCACAGCCACGTCCAATCCACCTGCTCCGATAGCGAGCATTCCCATCCCTCCAGCTGTTGGAGTGTGAGAATCCGAACCAAGAAGTGTTTTATCAGGCTCAGCAAACCTTTCCAGATGCACCTGATGGCATATTCCATTTCCTGCTCTGGAAAAATAAGCCCCATACTTACTCGCAGTGCTTTGAAGATAGCGGTGGTCATCGGCATTCTCAAAACCGGCTTGTATCGTATTATGATCAACATAACTAACGGATAGCTCTGTTTTTATTTTTGGAATTCCAAGAGCTTCAAACTGAAGATAAGCCATTGTTCCCGTAGCATCCTGTGTAAGGGTCTGATCTATTTTTAGAGTAATCTCCTCACCAGATACCATTTTCCCTTTTAAAAGGTGTTTTTTTATAACTTTCTCTACTATACCTAAACCCACTTTTGTTCCCTTCTCTTGTGTTACAGTAATTGTTTTACTCCTGCAATTCCTGTCCCTAATTCAGCTTGCCCTAACCACCTATCTCCTTTTGCCGGATAACCGGTACCTTCTTGCGTTTCCTTTACATCTTTTATATGAACATGTCTTAATGTATCCCAGAATTTCTCAAGCGCAACTACAGAAGATTCTGCTCCGTAACATGAATTTGCGGAATCTCCTACAAAATACAACGGTGATTTTTTCACCATAGAGAATATGTCTTCCAGCATTTCCAATGTTGACATAATATCATAAGATATACCAAATGCCTCAGTAGCAATGTCTAAACCGTGCTTTTCCCCAGCCTCAATTGCATTATCAATAGAAGCAGCAACAAGCTTTCTTCCCTCTTCAGGGGACATATCTTCAGGCAATCTGTTTCCATTAGTCATGGCAAGAGCAGGTTTCAAAATAGAAGCAGATTTAATCATTGTTCTTGTTTTTTCACATGCATCCTCAAAGCCTCCAGGTTTTAAATGATTGACAATAAGGTCAATATTAGGAATGCACATGTCTCTCTTTGCTGTTTCTTTTAAAACCTCACGCAATAGATCATGATTAAGATAGAAATCCTCTGCTTCCAGAAACATAGGCTCTATTCCAGTGATGCCATACGATTTTATAGTGTCTAAAAAGTTACGAAAAGCACCAAGATCAGTAAACAGTTCTTTAGTATGTTTATAAGTCATTAATGAAATTTTCATTTTAACTCCTATATGCTTCTGCAACTTTACAGAATGCATCTATCATATATTGAATATGTTTTTCGGTATATACAGGATGAACAGGAAAGGTGCAGGTTCTCTGCTCAAGCCATGAAGCATTTTCGCATATAAAGCCTGAATAATCTACTGCTTTGGCCCGTGTATACTCCTTTGACTCAAATGGGAATTTAGCTGTGCCAAAGCCCATATGCTCGGTAAATGCCTTTTCCCTGTAGGATTGCCACCACTGAACA
>JAUWOV010000098.1 GCA_030611945.1 bacterium
GGCGCTTTTCATGTGAGCAAACCGTCAGACCTTATCCCTGAACTGCAGGGAAGATTTCCGATAAGAGTTGAACTCTCAAGTTTAAGCAAAAATGACTTTGAAAAAATTCTCACACAGCCTCGCAATGCATTGATTAAACAATACACAGCTCTTCTGAAAACAGAAAATGTCAAGATTGAGTTTAAAAAAGATGCTGTCCAAGAAATTGCCTCTATGGCATTTAAGGTAAACCAGGCAACGGAGAATATAGGAGCCAGACGACTCTATACCATTGTTGAAAAACTGCTGGAAGATATATCCTTCAATGCGCCTGAGGAAAGCGGCAAAAAAATATCTATAAATGCAGCGTATGTAAAGAAAAAACTGGAAGGATTTGTGGAGGATATTGACATTACAAGATATATTCTATGAAAAACAATTTTCAATTTCCTTTTCTTGCTCTTGTTTTTATTTCTATACTCCTTATTCCATTCGCAGGTTATACAACTCCAAATATAGATGATATCAGCAGACTAGAAAACTCGGGACTGTCTGAGGAAGCAAGGGGGCATTACGATAAAGCATTTGCATTGTATGAAAAGCTAATTAAAGAGACTGCCTATAGCGTACAGCAGGAGGTATATCTAAGAAGAATTTTTGATATACGCTTCAGTATCAGTAATAAAACAGACGTCTTAAAAATCTGTAAATATATAAGAAAAAGCAGAAAATCTAACCAATCACTAAAATCTCTTGCTAAATGGTTCATGCTGCGGCTATACCTTGAAGATGGGGAAATTGAGGGGGCAAAGAGTTTGTGCGCAAAACTCGGTCTTATTCAAAACTGGTTTGCAATAGGTCCATTTGATAATGATGGGAAAACAGGTTTTGACAAAGAATACACGCCCGAGAAAGAAATAAAAATTTCTTCTGAATATCAGGGGAAGGATAGAAAAGTAAAATGGAGACCTATAAATATTGAGTCTCCGTCAGGATTCGTTGACCTTGGAGCTATTTTTAGGCCAAATAAAAACACATGCGCATATCTACTAACATTTATTAAATCAAATAAAAAAAGAGAAGTTGCATTTAGAATGGGGCATGATGACGCAATTAAAATATGGTTAAATAACAGCTTGATTTTTAGCAATAATAATTATCATGCTGCACGATTTGATCAGAGTCATGCAAGAGTGCTTCTTAACAAAGGATGGAACAAAATCTTGATTAAGCTCTGTCAAAAACAGGGGAAATGGGAATTACTTTTTAGAATAACATCTCCAAATGGCAAACGCATATCAAGACTAAAGGTTCGCGCAAATTTACCTGCAAAGATAGCAGAACATATTCCTGCGGAAGATACGGGCAAGATTAGCTCTGGGAATATATCCTTTCTTGAAGAAAGCATCAAAACCGACGCGGATAATGCGCAACTCTATTATTATTTAGCATACCTATACAATAAAAGTCTGCCGGATGATGAAACAAAACATAAGGATTTTCTATGCATAACAAAAGCGATTCAGCTAAATCCTGATAATCCTTTCTATAGCTATCTTGGAGCAAATCTTGCGCATCAACCAAACAAAAGAAGGGAGCTGTTAGAGAAAACCATTAAATTGGATCCTGATTTTACAATAGCCTTTTATCAGTTAGCAGAATATTATCTAAATGCTAATAACCTAACAAAAGCTCTGCATATAATTAATAAATGTCTTGATATTAATCCGTCATTTATCCCTGCAATTTGTCTGAAGATATCCATTTACTCAAAACAGGGTTCAACCCCGCTTATTCCTCCCTTGCTTGAGAAAATTAAAAATGTTCCTATTCACTATTATGAGAAGCATCATTCACAGGAAGAAACCTTAGAACAATTACGAAAGCTTCTCAAAACAGATTTTACAGATAACCGTGCAAGAGACAAGATCGTTAAAATTTTACTAAATACGAGCAGGGTTTCAGAAGCATTGAACAGACTATGTGAAATGGCAGCATTGAATCCATATGATACGAGGAGCTATCTTCGCAGGGCAAAGATATATGCTAATAAATACCAACTCCATAAAGCTATTAAAGTATGTAATCAGGCAGTGACTATCTGTCCGGAGAACTATGAAATACTTTTAAGTTTAGGGCTCCTGCATCGACGCATCGGCAATTGTGAAAAGTTTGAAGAGTTTGTCAATAAAGCTCTGGAAATAAAGCCTGACTATACATGGCTCAGGAAATACGCTGAATTTGTGAACCCAAAGAAAGAAGCTTATGAAGAGAATTTCACAGAGAACATAACAGCAATAATCAATTCTGCAAATAACCTAAAACATGTTGATAGCGAAGCTGTTTATCTTCTTGATAAAGCGATCTCACGGGTATATATGGATGGCACTTCGTCTGAATATGTACATCAGGTCATTAAAGTTCTTACAGATAAAGGGGTAAAGGATTTTAATCATCTCAACGTATATTATACGCCCAAAGACCAGGAAGTCATTATTAAAAAAGCGCGCATTATAAAGAAGGACGGAACGACAACGGATTACTATAAGTCCTCTGACGTGTCCACATCCAGCCCGCAGTATAGAGTATACTATGATTACAGAAGAAAAACTATTAAGTTTAGTTCTCTTGAAAAAGGCGATATTGTTGATTTTGAATACAAGGTCAATGATATAGGAGGCAATATATATGGTGATTACTTCGGAAATATGTTCCTGTTTAAAGACACAAATCCCATTGTTCATTCTAAATACGTTCTTATTGTTCCAAAACGACGCAAATTTTACTTTTATAGTCCAAAACTCAATATCATTCCACAAAAAACTTATAATAAACATGCGGACACTGTCTGCTATATCTGGGAGAAAAGAAACATTGAAAAAATAGAGAAAGAGTTGAGTATGCCTCCTTATCAGGAAATTACTCCATACCTGCTTATATCCACCTTTAAGGATTGGACAGATGTCTCCAGGTGGTACGCTGATCTTACAAGTGGACAGATGGAATCATCCCCTGAAATAAAAAAGATAGCAGCTTCCCTGATAAAAAATAAGAATACAGAAATTGATAAGATCAGAGCTATCTATAATTATGTTGTTAAGAAGATCAGATATGTAGGTTTGGAATTTGGGATACATGGTTACAAGCCATATAAGGCGCGCCAGGTATTTAACAGAAAGTTCGGCGACTGTAAGGATAAAGCGTTGCTGATTATGACGATGCTCAAAGAGGCTGGGATCCCTTCGAAAATCGTACTTGTAAGAACAAGATCCAGGGGTAGGTTTGATTTCTCCCAAGCCTCTCTTGGCTTATTTAATCACGCAATATGTCACGTCAAACTCAAGGGCGGAAAAGAGCTCTGGATGGATGGCACTGCTGAATATAGCAGTATCAATGAAATACCATGGATGGATCAGGGAGTCGGTGTGTTTATAGTGGACCTGAAGCGAAGAAAGGGCATATTATCTACGATACCAGTTAGCGCAGGCGTTCATAATAACCGCATCTCAGATAAAAACGTATTATTGAAGGACGATGGCAGCGCATACATCGGCGGAACGGAAATAGTCGGCGGAGCATTCTGTCCCGGAATTAGATACTTTTTCCAAATTCCTTCAAAGCAGAAGGAGGAGTTTGAAAAGCTATTAAACACCATATTTGAAGGCGCTCAAGTAATAAATGTTCACTTTCCTGATTTATCCGGACTGGATACTCCTATAAAATACAATTACGCTGTTAGTGTGCCAAAATTCTTAAAACCTATTTCCGAAGGCTTTTCATTTAATCCGGTTATGTTCAGGCATAAACTTACTCAAAGGTATGCTTCAAGCAGTATACGAAAACATGATCTCTTACTTTCGTATCCATTTATGGATAACAAAACAGCTGAATTCCTGCTCCCACAAGGTTATGAAGCAAGTCACTTGCCTCAAGATGTTGAGCTTAAAAGCAAATTCGGCTCTTTATCAATAATATATGGTAAATTACCTGATAAGGTTATAGTTAAAGTAAAGTTTCTGTTAGATGTCTCAAGAGTTTCGCCTGAAGAGTATCCTGAATTTCGTAAATTCACTGCAGATGTGGATAAAAACGAAAACAAGGAAATAATAATTAAAAAGAAACCTGCGGTTGAATGATTGCTGGGATAAAAATTCCCCCTTTGAAGGGGGATTCAGGGGGATGTAAAACATGCCGCAAAACACAATAATACCATACAACTTAGAACTAAAACAATTCGCGCGAGATTTGCGAAACAATAGCACATTGTCAGAAGTCCTGCTTTGGCAGCAAATTAAAGGCAAAGTGCTTGGTTATGAATTTCACAGACAAGTTCCCATTGACCAGTTTATAGTAGATTTTTATTGTCATGAACTAATGTTGGCTATTGAAATTGACGGAAGCAGTCACGGGGATAAATATGATTATGATATGGATAGACAATCAAAACTTCAGGATTTAGGAGTTAAGTTTATCAGGTTTAATGATTTGGATGTGAAGAAAAATATGGCTGGGGTGTTAATCGCTTTGGAACATAAAATTAGAGAAATTGTAAATTGCGGGAAGAACATCCCCCTGGTTTCGCCTGAGACGAAACCGTCCCCCTTCAAAGGGGGAATTCAGCAATGCAATTGTAGTGGGCGTATTGTGCAATACGCTCTTTTGTTCTTGGGTGTTTTTATTGAAATTTTAAGCGATTTTGAGTATAGTAGCCGTTAAATAACAGAAAGTATTCAATGACTAATGTTGAAGGAGGATCAGTAATGAAAGTGATGAATTGGAGTGCGCAGACGAAGCTTTTCGCAACCATAGGAATGTTGCTTGCGAATCTCATGGTCATTGTCGGCTGGTATTTGTTGGCAAAAATGGACGGGGACCCGATATTCTTGGGGGTTCACCTTGGGATAATAGACTTTGCGTTTTTCTTTTGTGTCTTTCTATGGCCTGCTACGCAGAGGAGAAAGGACAAGAGATAATATCCGACCAAGCTCTGGAGAATGTTCGTCGCTAATCGCGCTGAATCCTCAGTTTGATCGTTACCAATAGGAAATCTAAATTATTACAAAATTTCAAATGACAATACCGAAGTTCAAAAAAGGGGAAATATGAAGAAAATTAGAAGAAACGTTTTTGCCAACTCCAGATTCAAGAGGCTTAGCCTGATCTTTGTTTTGGCGCTTTGTCTTTTGATTGGGTTGGTTTATGTGGGGATGCAGAGATCTAAGAAGGAAA
>JAUWOV010000081.1 GCA_030611945.1 bacterium
CCAGGCATAAAACGTTCTTTGAGTGAATTATAGTGATTTGAAAGGAAATTCTTGGCAGAAATAAGTAGATTAGGTAAAAACTAATCTCGAATTTTCTTTAGATCCCTGTGTTTGCCGGTCTAAATAGGAATTTGGGAAAGAACGTAAGCCTTGACATTGAGAAAAACAAGGTTACTGCTATTATTGGACCATCCGGTTGCGGTAAATCCACGCTTATTAGATCTATTAATAGGATGAACGATATCATTCTTGGGATAAAAGTCAAAGGGGCGATTATACTTGATGGAGAAAATGTTTGCGGTGAAGAGATTGATGTAGTTGATGTAAGAAGAAGAATTGGAATGGTCTTTCAAAAATCCAACCCCTTTCCAAAATCTATCTTTGAAAATGTTGCTTACGGACTTAAAGTCAACGGGTTCACTAATAGAAAAGAAGAAGTCGTGCAAAGGGTTGAGCAATCCCTGAAAGGCGCGGCTCTCTGGAATGAGGTTAAGGACAGATTGAATGATTCAGCTTTGGATTTATCAGGAGGCCAGCAGCAGCGCCTATGTATTGCCCGCGCATTGGCAGTTGAGCCCGAGGTAGTTCTTTTTGATGAGCCCTGTTCCGCATTGGACCCAACTGCTACAGCAAAGATTGAGGAACTGATTCAAGAGTTAAAAAAGAAATATACCATTGCCATAGTAACCCACAATATGCAGCAAGCAGCCAGAATCTCTGATTTTTGCGCTTTTCTTATGCTTGGAGAGTTGATAGAATTTGATAAGACCGATAAAATGTTTACGGCTCCTTCTAAAAAGGTTACTGAGGATTACATTACGGGAAGATTCGGATAATTTCAATAAAAAAAGAGGTGTGAAATGAAGAGACATTTTGATGAGGAATTGAAGGAATTAAACAAGCAGTTATTAAAGATGAGCGCTTTCGTTGAGGAATCTATTAGTAGATCAGTAAAGGCGTTGGTAGAGCGCAAAGCTGATTTAGCAGAGGAAGTTATCAAGTCCGACGAAGCAATAGATATGCTGGAAATAGAAATAGATGAGCTATGCCTTAAGCTTTTTGCGCTTCATCAGCCGGCAGCAGTAGACTTGAGATTTATTACTTCAGCAATGAAGATTAATAATGACCTTGAACGTATAGGTGATCAGGCAGTTAATATCGCTGAGCGTACTCAGAAGATAATTAAACAAGCGCTTCTCAAGCCTTTAATAGATATCCCGCGCATGGCAGCATTAGCCCAGAAGATGGTAAAAGATTCTATTGGCGCTCTGATAAATAAAGATGAGGCGTTAGCCAGAGATGTATGCAAGAGAGACAAGAAAGTAGATAACTTAAATGATCAGGTATTCAGAGAGCTCCTAACTTATATGATGCAAGATGCTAAAACAATTACCAGGGCTGTGGAGCTTATCTTGGTAGGAAGACACTTGGAACGCATAGCTGATCATGCTACGAACATTGCTGAGGACGTTATTTATTTTGTGAAAGGTAAGACAATAAAACATCATCCGGAAAATGTTTGATGTATAATTCAAAACATAATACTATAATGACCGAAAAGCAATATTATAAAAAGATGAGAGAAAATAATGAGTAAAGAAAGAATTTTAATAGTTGAAGATGATAAGAATATTTCAAAGCTTGTTAAATATAATTTAGAAAAGGCAGGCTTCAAATGTGCTGTTACAATAACAGGGGAAGAAGCCCTAGAGAGTTTAGATAAAGAGCCTGTTGATTTAATTATATTAGACATAATGCTTCCTGAAATGGATGGACTTCAGGTCTGTAAACAGACAAAACAGGATAAAAAACTTTCTGCTGTTCCAATAATAATGTTAACAGCTAAAGGCGAAGAAGTGGATAGAATTATTGGATTTGAGCTGGGCGCTGACGATTATGTCGTTAAACCGTTCAGTCCGAGAGAACTGGTTCTGAGGGTGAAAGCAATCTTAAAGCGAAAAAAATCTCAAGAAGTTACTAAGAACATTTTAGGCGCAGGCAGACTTATAGCAGATATTACCCGTCACAAAGTAACTGTTGATAAGAAGGAAATAGAATTAACTCTGATGGAATTTAAGCTCTTGGTCACACTCATGCAGAGAATGGGAAAAGCTCAATCAAGGGATAAATTATTAGATGATGTTTGGGATATAGCTTCTGATGTTACTACCCGTACCATAGATACTCATATCAAACGGCTGAGACAGAAATTAGGCAAGTCGGGAAAATTCATTGAGACGATAAGAGGAATTGGTTACAGATTCAGTGAAGAAGGATGATAGTTTGAGAATAAATATCCATTATAAGATTACGTTCGTCTTTGTGCTGATCATTGCTGTCATGCTTTTTGGAATCTATCTTTATCTTAACAAAAGCCTGCGAGAGCACTCCTTTCAGCGTATTGAAACAAACCTAATAAAACAAACATCGTTCGCTAAAGCATACATTGAAGAAGATTTTGCAAGTGGAATTCAATCTTATGAACTGGACAAAATAGCTAATAAAATTGGCAAGAACTTAGGATTGCGCGTTACTATTATTGGTATTAACGGCACAGTCTTTGGCGATTCAGAGTTAGACGGGGAAAAACTTATTGAGGTTGAAAATCATCTTTACAGACCTGAAGTTCAACAAGCGCTTAAGCTCGGAATTGGAAAAAGCAGGCGTTTTAGCGCCACTGTAAAAAAGGACATGCTTTACATTGCTTCTGTTTTTGGAAAAGAAAAGACGCATGGTATAGTAAGATTATCTCTGCCGCTTTCTGAAATTGAATTAATATCAAACCACCTAAGAAAAACATTAACTATTTCTCTTTTCCTCGCATTCATTCTGGCGGTTATTATTAGTTTTGCCGTCTCATCATTTATATCAAAGCCTGCAAGGGAAATGTCTCTGGCAGCTAAGGCGGTAGCTAATGGTGATTTCTCTAAAAGGATTCCAATCTCAACAAAAGATGAAATAGGAGACCTTGCAAAGGCATTTAATTTCATGTCTAGCCAAATCAAAGCGCGCATTGAGGAAGTGACTACGAGTAAATCCCGATTGGAAGCAGTGCTCTTGAGCATGTTTGAAGGAGTAATGGTTGTTGATATAAAAGGCGCGATTTTATTAATGAATCAGACTCTTAAAGATTTCCTGCTCGTTAAAGAGGATCCTGCAGGCAAAAAACCACTGGAAGTGATACGTAATATTGAAATTCAGGAAATTGCCGATAATGGCTTAAAGTTGAAGCAGGGAGTTAAATCCCACGAAATATCTGTATTCCTTCCTGAGGAGAAAATTCTATTACTGCATGCAGCGCCGATTATCCGTGACGGTAAACCAGAAGGTACGGTTTTGGTATTTCACGACATAACAGGACTGAGACATCTTGAAAAAATTCGTCAGGAATTTGTAGCCAATGTTTCTCATGAGCTAAGAACCCCTGTATCAAGCATTAAAGGTTATGCTGAAACCTTGCTGGAAGGAGCGCTGGATGACAAAGAAAATGCCATGGATTTCTTGAAAATAATTCATTCGGATTCCGAGCGGCTGGCAAGATTAATTGATGACCTTCTGGACTTATCTAAAATAGAATCAGGCAAGCTTAAATCAACTTTAAAGCAATGTGCTGTTGAACCTATCATTAAAAGAGTGGTTTCCAGCTTGAACAAACAGGCAAAAGATAAATCAATTAAAATTCAGACAGATATTCCTAAAAATATGTCTGATGTTTTAGCTGATGAGGCAAGAATTGCTCAAATTCTGTTGAACCTCATAAATAATGCCATAAAATATACTCAAGAAGGAGGCGAAGTCACTATATCTGCTAAAGAGAAAGAGGGACTTGTTCAAGTTGATGTTACTGATACAGGCATCGGTATCCTGGAACAAGACATTCCTCGTATCTTTGAACGCTTCTATCGTGTAGACAAGGCTCGTTCGCGTGAATTAGGCGGAACCGGTTTGGGGCTTTCAATTGTTAAGCATATTGTTCATGCCCATAATGGTCAGGTTTCTGTTCAAAGCGTATTAGGGCAAGGCTCCGTTTTCAGCTTTACTATTCACAAAAAAATCACTTTCCCGTAGCTTTTTCTCCACATATATAATATATTCTTAAAAGAAGACAGAAAGATGAGGGGGCAATAATGTTGAACAAGTTGGATTCAATAATGGTCAAGAGCGTCATTGCCATAGATCCTGATAGTAATATTATAGAGGCTACTAAGTTGATGCGTGATAATAGACTAACCTATATCGTTGTTGTCCGCAGTAATTTACCTGTTGGAATAATCACGGAACAGGATATTGTGAAGATGGTGGCGAATGGGGAAAGCTTTGAGAAACCTGTTTCAGAAAGAATGTCCCGTCCTCTTATAACGGCAAGCCCAGGAACATTGTTAAAAAAAGCCTTGAATATTATGAGAACCAATCATATTCGCCGTCTGCCGATCATTAAGAACGGATCTTTGGTTGGACTTGTGACTGAGACACATTTATTGGTTGCTTCAAGAAGAGCAATGGTAGAAATAGAACAAAAACAGCACAAAATGGAAAAGCTGGCTATGAAAGACAAGCTTACAGGGCTGTATAACCGCCGGTATTTTCACAGTGTTATGAAAAAAGAACTCTACAGAGCAAGGAGATACGGAGCTCTCCTATCTTTGATATTAATAGACATAGATTGTTTTAAAAAAATTAATGATACTTTTGGTCACTCGGTTGGCGATGCTGTTCTAAAAAAACTTTCTAAGATATTTAAGGACAGCGCCCGTAAAGTTGATACTGTTTTTAGATATGGCGGTGATGAATTTGCCATTAACTGTCCTATATCCGGAACACGCTCTGCGCGGATTTTTGCAGAGCGATTAAGAAAAACTATTGAAAAGAAGCAACTCAGATATAACGGAACTAAACTCGCCGTTACAATAAGCGCAGGTATATGCAAATATACTTCTGTGTACTCAAGCATGGGAAAAATAGTGGAGGGAGCCGACAAGGCTCTTTATCATGCCAAACAAAACGGCAGAAATCAGGTCTGTGTGGCAGAAGAATAAGCATAAAAGGGTTCAAAATATTGAACCCCTACAATTATCTACCTCTCAAAAAAATCACACATTAAAATTCATCTGTCTGGGGCAGGAAAACATCCCCCTAGTTTCGCCTCAGGCAAAACGATAAAACATCATATAGAAAAAACGCAATCTTACTAATTTTTCAGTTATTGTGTGCTAGTGTTGCTATCCCACTGAAGTCCGCTAATAACAGCGTCTGCAACATTATTCAGATGATCACCTATCTTTTCAAAGTTGCTCAGAAGATCAAGAAAAACAATTCCCGAAACTATATTGCATGCTCTGTTTCTCAATCTGGATGTATGATTATTGCCGAATGTCTCTGTTAATTCATTTATCCTTTTTTCCCTGCCCCAGACCTTGCGGGCGATTGCAACATCGTTTAACTCAAGCGCATTGATTGTATCCTCCAGCATTGCTGTAACTTCCGAATACATCTCCCCTAATTCCTTAATTGCTTTATCGCTAAACGGTAGTTTTTTCTCAATCGCTCTTTCTCCAAGTTCTACGAGGTTTTCAGAGATGTCCCCTACGCGCTCTATATCATTAACCGAATGAAGAAGCGCTGGTATCTTCTCCGCCGTCTCCGAGCTCAAGCTCTTTTCAGAAAGCTCAACAAGATAATGGGTTATTGAACTCTGCAGATTATCAACGGCATCTTCTTTCTTTATAGCATCATGCATCATATCTATATCCTTTTTGAAAAATCCGTCCATTGCTTTATCAACCATTGTCTTAACCATCTCAGTCATTCTTACAAGCTCTTTTCGCGCCTGTTCTATTGCTATGGATGGAGTGTTTAACAGATGTGGTTCCAGAAACTTTGGAGCATAATCAAGAGAAGCGTCTTTTCCCGGCACGATTTTCTCTAATAGTCTGGCACAGAACGCTGTAAATGGCAAAAACAACACAGCGATACCAATATTAAAGATCGTATGCGCGTTGGCAATCTGTCTTCCAATACTATCTGCTGTACAGACAACCAGTTGTTTATATAGTGGCAAAATAGAGAGTATTATTATTACACCTACTATCTTGAACATAAGATGAGCCACAGCTGCCCGACGCGCTCCGACATTAGTCCCAATGCTTGCTAACATCGCAGTTATGCATGTTCCAATATTATCTCCAAGCAATAACGGAATCGCTGCATTTATATTAATAAGCCCTCCCATGCCAAGCGCCATAGTAAGACCTACTGTTGCGCTACTGCTCTGAACAACCACGGTTAGAATCGTCCCGGCAAGCACTCCTAAAATAGGTGTCCTGCTAAAATTAATGAGCATCTCTTTTGCTGCCTGGCTATTACTCAAGTGCCGCACAGTATCCGTCATAATACTCAAGCCAAGAAACAAAACGCCAAATCCAAATATGGCCAGACCTATTTGTTTTGGCACACGCTTCTTGCAGAAAAAATGTAATGCAAAGCCTATTCCAATGACAGGAAGCACATAATGGGTTATTTTAAAAGCAATAATTTGAGCAGTAATTGTTGTTCCTATGTCTGCTCCAAGTATAACGCCCAGAGATTGTCTTAAAGTCATAAGACCGGCATTAACAAAGCCAACTACCATAACTGTTGTTGCGCTGCTTGACTGAATAATACTGGTAATTCCTGCGCCGGCCAGTAAGCCGAAAAAAGCCTTATTTGTTATCATGCCCAGTATTTTTCTCATCTTATCTCCAGCTGCTTTCTGGAGAGCATCACTCATTATGTGAATGCCATAGAGAAATAACCCGAGCCCACCAACTGTGCCGAAAATTATGTCTTTTATCATTGTTTAATTATGTCCTTTTTCCGCTTAACATAAATTATATTATAAAACAAATCTTGTTTAAAATCAAAAAAAATTACTACTACATATGGAAATGGTAAGATACATCCTTACCCCCTAGGTGGAGGATACAAGGGACCCCATCCCGAAAGCTTTCGGGATGGGGTCAGGAAAATATTAATAGTATCTACGGGAATATTTAAGGAGATAAAGAAAGAAGCATCATGT
>JAUWOV010000119.1 GCA_030611945.1 bacterium
ACCAGGCATAAAACGTTCTTTGAGTGAATTATAGTGATTTGAAAGGAAATTCTTGGCAGAAATAAGTAGATTAGGTAAAAACTAATCTCGAATTTTCTTTAGATCCCTGTGTTTGCCGGTCTAAATAGGAATTTGGGTTTATAACTAACAAATCACCTTTGGAAAGATAATCAACTATATTAGAAAAAGACCTATGAGTAATATCTCCTGTTTCTCTGTTAATAATCATTAAACTGGATTTATCACGTTGAGAGGCAGGATATTGCGCAACCAGTTTTTTGGGAAGAGAATAATCAAAAAGAGAAATATGCATTTAAAACATTCTTTTTAGATCAAGGTTAGGATAATAATGCTGCAGGATTTGTTTATAGCTATATCCCTTAAGAGCCATTCCGTGCGCTCCCCACTGACATAACCCTACACAGTGTCCCCATCCGTTTCCTTTAAACTTTACCCTAAACCACCCGACTTTAACTTTAAAATTATTGCTCCTGATTATCTCAGACCCAACAAGAAATCTAAATTTACTCATATCCAGCACCTGCGATTTTCCATATTTATCTTCTATGAAAATTCTGTAAGGCTTATCTTTTACAATCATTATTTTTTTTATTTTACCTAGCTCATACCACTTTTTGCTCAGAATTTTCCCGAGTTTTTTTCTTCCTATTGATTTTTTCCATTTATAATGCGGTGAATCCTTACAGAACTTGCAATCAACACCCTCTATGGAATCCAACGCCTTTCCCCATACGCTATCTGCATTGATCGTATGCCCGCCGCACGTTGAGTGAAAATAAGTTGGAACCGGTTTTCTATTGTCATACAGGCACATTTTCTCTGTCAAATACACAGCCATATTGGTCCTGCTTGTCTCAGAATCTACTCCTTTATACATCTGAGACTTTACTCCTGAACATAAGTCATATTCTTTGCTTGGACCAGCTCTACGATAAAGCGCATATGTGCGCGCTACAACTGCCTGGGCTTTTAAAGCCTCTATTGGCCAGGTGGAAAACATCTCGGATGGAACAACACTCTTTAAGTAACTCTCTATATCAACATAATTGACTGCAAAAAGCTGTTTTTGGCGAACGCTCATTCTAATATTCCCACTATACGCTTTATCATTCACTGATATAGGGAAACCTTTTGATATAAAATCTAATGTTTTATATCTGCCTCTTCCAAGCTTTATGAAATTGCTTTTACGTTTTAAAACGATTTCTTCCAATCTTTTTTCTCTTTTTAAAATCTTGTTCCCTGCCTTTACGATAACAGGTCCTTGAGAAGAAATTGTGAGAGTGTTGGATTTACAGACCAACACTCTCACAATTTTAGATTGAGCAAATCCATAAGTACTGGTTAATAGCAAGAATAGAAGCAGGAAAGACCTAAAGACTAAATTCTTAATTTTCAATTTCTAATTTCCAATGAATTACTAATTTCAGAATTTCTAATTATTTTTTCTTTGTGCCTATGTGCCTTTACCACTTTGTGCCTTTTTTGTACTCCACTCAATTGTTCTTTTTATCCCTTCATCCAAATCAACTTCTACTTCAAAACCAAGTTCAGCCTTGGCTAAGGTAGGATCGCCTTTAGAATGCATTATATTACCTTTTCCAAATGGCACATATTCTCTTGACGAATCAACTCCCATAAACTTGGAAATTCTATTATGAAGTTCTGCTATTGATACAGACCTGCCTGTGCAGATATTATATGCAGCTCCTTTAGCATCAGACTGTTTTTCCATTGCAAGAATGTTGGCAGTTACTACATTCCCAACATATACCATATCCCGTGTTTGTTTTCCGTCACCAAGCATTTGAGAAGAACCTGTTTTGTTAATCTGATTAATTACAATAGTCACTCCTCCGCAGTGAGGAACATCTGCATTCTGACGCGGTCCAAACACATCAAAATATCTCAAAGATACAGTATCAATGTCATATAATTCAGCAAATAAACTCATATAATTTTCTCCCGTTACTTTTTCTAATCCATATGCAGACATAGGAGAAAGAGGCGTTCTCTCTTTTACAGGCAGAGTTTTAACATCCCCGTAAGTAGCGGCGCTTGAAGAGAATATCACTCTTTTTATATTATGCTTTACTGATGCTTCCAGCAATTTTACTGTAGTTATTATATTTTGTTCTGCGCTCCATGAGGGCATACTGACACTCTTGTCTATATTTGTGTTTGCTGCCATATGGAAAACATATTCTTTTCCCTGAACAGCTTTTTCCAGAACCTCAGAATGAAGCATATCGCCTTCCAGCAAAATAATTTTCTCTGCAACTGATTCAATATTTTTCAGATTTCCATGCGACACATTGTCAATAACTGTTACTTCATGTCCTAATTCAACAAGCTTCTCAGTTAAATGAGACCCTATAAATCCTCCCCCTCCCGTAACTAGTGCTTTAGCCATTTCTATTTCTCCTATGTTTTTTACTGTTATGATAAAATTCTATTATGTATTCTACATCGTGAAACAAGTTTGTGCAAAAGAATTTATTGTCTTGCCTGGAAATGGTAAGATACATCCTTACCCCCTAGGTGGAGGATACAAGGGACCCCATCCCGAAAGCTTTCGGGATGGGGTCAGGAAAATATTAATAGTATCTACGGGAATATTTAAGGAGATAAAGAAAGAAGCATCATGT
>JAUWOV010000039.1 GCA_030611945.1 bacterium
ATAAGATAAGGTGCCGAATCTGGACAAGCGCTTGCTTATGATTCCTCCTATTGACCTTGATACTGCGATTAGATTAGATCAGTCTTTTTCTGCCCAGGGGGGTAATGATGTGTTGACCGTTCCCTAATTACTACTACATAAAAGCAGGCACCAACTGCCTTGTGCAACCGGTGCCTGTCTTATGCTTTTATAAGATTTAACCAATTGGCTTTTTCTTACGAAGATTTTTTGACCATTACTGGTTTCAATTTCTTGAAAAAGCTTACGATTTTAGGCCAGTTTGCGTCAATACTTACTTTTTTTTCTTCTTATCTTTTGTTTTCATGTAAGCTTCAGCAAATTTTGCTATCTTTTGCCAGTTTTTCCCCACTACTGCGCCTACTGCGAAAACCAATATTGCATTCAACATAATTCCCCCTTTTTTTATATTTTAATTATTGTCCATACAATTGTGATAAGTGTTCCGAAACCAAGCAAACATCCGGACATCTTGCCCATAGAGATACTTAACGGAGTCCTGTCTTCAACAATGCCTCGTTTTCTTAATAACTCAGATGTCTTTCCCTCAAAAATTCCTGCAAAAGCGTCTGTAATAGAATCTCCTACGCCTGCGCCTATAATTCCTCCTATAATTCCTGCAAGGCTTGCTCCTGTTAATGCAAAGATACCCATTATCCCGGTATCTAACATTCCATATATAATATCAGCTCCTGTAGTCCTTACTTTTCTTCCAGCGAGTTTCAGCACAACCAAAGGTAAAAAACCCAAAAATATTATTACCGGACCAATAAAGCTTTTCCATCTGGCTACAGAGATAGTAGCTGCAACTGCTATAACACTTAAAACTAAAGTATAGATCAATGCTTTGCGGCCACCTTCTCCTTTTATTAAATTAATTCTTTTTTTCATTTCCTTTTTTGCTTTCTGGAATTACGAGATCGAATGTACTTTCTAATCTCCGGCCATTTTGCTCCAACATACGTTCCTGTCAAAAACACCACTAGCGCAACCATAATTTACCCCCTTTTTTTATTCTAAGAAAAATAGTTATTACACCTAAAGCAATGATAGAGATAGCTATTCCTCGTACTACTGTTATTGCTCTCATATTTTAATTTCCTCCGTCATGATTAGTTTTTCTTTTTTAGCCATCTATTATGATACAATTTATTAAGCGCTATAGCATAGAGCCCGTTATCCGTAACATTAGCTCCTGTTCTGAATGAATCGGGCAAGCCAATCTGTAGCGCTAGATACAAAGCCATAAATAATGGGATAATTGGCTCAGGAGGATTAAGTATCTTCATCATAGGTATAGCAAAAAAGACTAATTCTCCGGGAATACCCGGAACGCCAAATCCGATCAAAGCTACTATGGGTATACTTAAAAGCAGCTGAAAAAGCGAAAATTCATGACCAACCAGACAGGAGACTATACCAGCCAGAAGAATAACATGCATAGTAGTGCCATTGATGTTGAGATAAGCGCCCAGACCTACTACCAATTTTCTTACAGAAGAAGAGATATGCGGATATTTCTTTTTTATCAAGCTCATATTCAGAGGCATACTTAGCGCTTCAGAGGAGGTAGACCATGCCAAAGGATAAACCTTGACCCAGTAGTTCTTAAAAAAGCCTCTTATAAAAAATGGATTTCTCACATAAGTTTTTAAGAGAAGTATTTGCATTCCCTGCCAGATAAAGCAACCTATACCAATCAAAACTGACCCGGCAAGATATATCCAGACAAGTCCAAACTCTCCATTCATGCTCAAATGAAAGCCTAAAATATTCAAATTCCCCAATCCTGAGTTGTTTAAGGAAGAGACAACTTCTTTGGATAAAGAACCATTAAGTGTCTTGGGAAGAGAATAGATATAGGCGCCCAAAAGACACATTAGAAGAGGAATTACTGGTTCTATCCACTCCCCTAATTTCTCTATACCAGAGGTTACCTTCTCTAAACCAGAAAAGAGTCCCTTTTTGTAATAGGCAATAATTCCTACAATGATAGAAGCCCAGATTGCCCAGAAGAAAGGGCTTTTCAACAAAAGGTCCCTCAAAACAATGAGGTTCTCATGAAATAACTTGCCAAAAGTAAAAGCACTGTCTTTTGGAAAGATAGGAAGCCCCAAGATAAAAGTAGTAAATATTGCAGCCCAGATTCCTGCCATAATTCGCGAGAAACTAAACCAGCCGATAACAAGTCCGGCGAAGCTTGATTCCTCTCTTGAGCGCATCATCTTGGCAACATTAGGGGCGAGGATAATAAAGATAGCCACAGGCGCCAGAAGGCAGATCCCTTCAATAGAAAAAGAAACTATCTTGTCTGCCGCATTCATAACCGTAGGAATATATTTTGCCAGCATTATTCCCACAGGGAGAGCTAAAATTATACTAAGAGCTAAATATCGCTCATAAAAACTAATCAGTCTTGCTTTCATTGCCTTCTCTTCTTGCTATTTCATTAATCGGGTTATATCTTTCTTTAGCATCTTAACCATCTCTTTCTTGTGTGAATCCAACATAAATTTAAGATAAAAAGGATATTCTGCGTAAATTTCCAATTTGTTCTTTAAGAAGATCACATCCCACGAAAGCTGATCTGTCTTAACGGAAAGCTTATCCTTCTTCTTATTCCAGCGATAATGAATATCATATTCGCTATCTCTTTTTAAGTCCTTTAGCCACTTGCCTATATTTTTGCGTATGGGTTCAGTAAGCGGGTTATTTAATCTCTTTTCTAAGACCTTTTCTCTCATTTCTCATCTGATGGCTGGTCAGCCACATCCTCTAGTTTAGCCATAGGAAGCGTTCCGTTCAAAGTGGCAAGAAAATTAGTTCCGTTATTGCAGACTATAGAATGAGCAAGACCAAAGACCCCTGTCATTGCTCCTAAGATGCAGATAGTATTAGGCACGGCAATAAGGAGAAAACTGCGTCTGACATTTTTCTGTAAATCTCTTGAGATATCCAGAAGCATAGGGATTTTTTTCAAAGCGCCATCCATAAACACAATGCTGGCTGTATCTGTGGCAATAGACGAAGCCCCTCTTAATGAGATAGAAACATTCGCGCGTCCTAAAGCGATTGAATCGTTGATCCCATCTCCAACCATAGCTACCTTATGTCCTTTTCTCTGGATTCTTTTAATGTGATTTGCCTTATCATGAGGAAGCACCTCGGAATAATACTCGTCAATTCCTATTTTTTTTGCCAGATTTCGTGTTGGACCTTCATGATCTCCTGAGATCAGGACAATGTTTTTTACATCCCTTTGCCTCAGATCCTGAACAACGTCATAAGCCTCCAGTCTTGTGGAAGCCTCAAGATCAATAAGCCCGACCAATTTATTATTGACTGCCAGCATGATATTAGAGCCGCCGCGATTTTGGATCTCTTCCGTCCTTGTTCTGAGAGAAGAAGAAATCTTAATGTTTTCCCTTTGCATGAATCGTGTGCTTCCAAGCTTAACCGTATCTCCGTCAATACCCAGTTCAATGCCAAAACCTACGTGGTATTTTGATTTATCCATTTCAGGAAGTTTAAGGTCTAATTCCTTAGCTTTATCTAAAATTGCGCTTGCAATAGGATGGGAGAATTTTTGCTCTGCGCAGGCGGCATAGGCGAGAATTTTCTCTTCGTTGAAGCTTCCGTTACCGGCAATAATCTCCTTTACTTCAGGCGCCTCCTGAGTTAATGTCCCTGTCTTATCAAAAACAAAAGTATCAACTTCCTGGAGTGTTTCCAGAGCAACACCCTCTTTAACCAGAATCCCCTCTCTTGCCGCATAGGTAAGATAAGAAAGCAAGCCCATAGGCGCAGCAATACGGATACCTGTTCCATAGTCGCAGTTGATAATTGCTAAGGCTGCGCTCTGTCCTCCTGTCAGGTAACCAAGACCAGCTACTCCTACAGTAGGTAAAACCGCTTTATCAGCGATTCGTTCGCCGGTAGACTGAATCTTTACTTTATAATTTGCTGAGCGAATGATCATTTTTTTGATCTTTGCAGCAGCAGTTTCTTCTCCTGATTTCTTGACCTTGACATATATCTTACCTGCAAGGACCATAGTAGAAGCAAAAACCTTGTCTCCTTCTCCCTTTTCTACAGGAGCCGATTCTCCTGTTAAGATGTGCTGGTCTACTGCAGCTTCTCCTTTTGAGACTTCGCCGTCAATTGGAATTGCCTCGCCTGTTGAAACAACAATTACATCGTCCTTTTTAAGGCTTCCGACAGAAACCTCTATTTCCTGACCATCCTTAAATAACCAGGCAAAACGCGCCTCTTTACCAAGTACCCGCGTTAAAAGTTCTTTTGACTGCTTATGAGTCTTGTCCAGGATATTCTTCCCAAAACTAAGACACCAGACCATAAGAGCGGCTGCAAATATCTGCCCTGTTGCCAGGCAGGCAAGAGTGATTACTGTGTCTAATGCGTCAACATTCAGCTTTCTCTCCTTAACGACTCCATCAATGGCATCACTATAGGATGGATGGGCATTATAAAAAATCAATGCGGCATTAAATGGTATCAATGCGGGGAAATAAGGACCTAATGTAGCCAATCCCAAGCATCCCGTAGAAATAGAAAGGTTTAAGCTGGGTTTACTCCCTCTTTGAGGTTTATGAAAGGATTCCCTTAAAGCATCATCAACAATTCGTATCAACTTTTCCTTATCCAATTTTGTCTCATTGTAAAAAACAAGAACACTGCAAGTAGTAGGATTAAGATTGAATAGACCTACGCCGGGAGTATTAAATAAGGTCTTTTCTATATGCTGGCAGGACGATGGCTTTCTATAGAGTTCCGGGTGTTTTAGCCGCAATCTTCCCCGCAGGTTAGAAACGACTTGCCATTCACTTATCAGTCTGCCAATCCGCCTGAATTCAATCTTTCGCTCATTCGGAGAAGAAGGGAAAAGGGAATGTCCTTTTTTGCCTCTTCTCTTTTCCCTTGCCTTCTCCAGAATTCTATCAGGAAAGTGATTTTCTCCTGCTGCGTCCGGATTGTAGTGTATAAGACACGTTCTGGTAAGAGGGTTTACTTTGACAGTTTCTATGCCTTCAATAGTAAAGACCTCTTCTATGAACTTTTGGCAGGATACGCTTTGGGGATTTCCGAACAGGTGATCATGAGCTATTCTTAAACGACCTTCAATATTATGTAGAATTCTAGGCATGCTCTAAACTTTAGCTGTCTTGGCTTCTACAGGACTGTCTATCTTCTCAGCTTTTTTTGTTCTTGGCTTGGCGATCATATCCTCAATTTGCTCCTTACGTTTTGCCACGAACTTAGCTGTCTCTTTATATGCCTGCTGAGATTTTTTCATTACTATCTTCATTGCCTTCTTTGCAATAGGCTTTGCCTTCTTCTGTATTTTTATCCAGTTTCTGCCTATTATTATTCCTGCGATCAGTAATGCTGGTCCTGTCATATGTCTTAAACTTATTCTCATTTTTACATCTCCTTTTTTTAAATTATCTTACGAACGTTTATTTACTATTTCTTTTTTCCTATCCTGTCTATGAGTTTATCGCCCAAACGAAATCCGACAGACAGAAGAATGCCGGTTGCAACTAGCTGGGCGCAGACTATAGAAAAAACACCTAGAACCTGTCCTATCTTGCTCATGTTTTACCACCTCCTTTCGATTTTTGTTTTTCGCCATCTCTTTTGGATTGCCAGTAGAACATGTTTATTCCATACCAGATAAGATCATCCCAACTGGGTAGCTCAGGCCTGCGGAAAAGGTCTACAATCCCGGTTAGCACTAAAGCGGAAGCAATAAGGGAAGGAATATCCGCTTTATCCTTTGTGCCTTTGCGAAAAAGCGTATCAACGTCCTTTGATACTTTATAGACCTCCTGAAATAAGCGGCTTCCTTTATCACTAACCGGAGCCCGGGAATCTACTTTCTTTAATTTTTCACGAGCTACGTCTACACCCTTGCGGAAAAAGACATCAATATTCTTTGTTGCTTCATATATATCCTGCAGCAAACGACTATCTTTGCTGCTGTCTGAAAACAAAGAATCCGCCTCCTTTGATTTTCCGCGGGCTTGAACTATATTTACGCTTGGAATTTTCTTCAATACCGCTGTCTTTAGCTTCGTCAGAGACAGAATCTTCTCATTGTAAAGGATGACAAGAGACTGAGTAGTCTTATTATATACTACCTCTTCTATTCCAGATATCTCTAACAACTTACCTACGTCCGGAATTTTTATACCCTTAGCTTTATAGCGAAACCTTACTCTTCCAGGTATTGAATGCAGGATTAGTAGCTGGTTTTTCTCTGCCATTTAAATCCTCACTTTGTTTTTACCGCTTTTTTTACGGGTTTTGCTTTCTTAGCCATCTTGCTTGCAACCATGCGGTCTTCAAAATTCTCTTTTTGTTCAGCTATGAATTTACTTACAGAATTAGAAACCTCAGCCGTCTTAGTCCCCAGAGAATCCAGAAGAGGTTTTATGCGTTTCCTTATCTTCGGCCAGTTTGCCCCTACTGCTACCCCGCCAACAAAGAGTATCAGCAAAGGAAGTATACTGTTTTTTTGACCTTCAGCCATAATTACACCTCCAATAGTTGTTAATATTCGTTATAGTTTAGTTACGGTTAAAAAAATTATCTTTATGCTGCCACTCTATATCTTTGAATCACCTCCCTCGTCAAACTCATATATGCTGTTGCTCCATGACAATCTTTATCGTAATAGATAATTGGAGCGCCCTCCTTACCGCTTTCTACGAGTTTTATATTCATTCTGATAATGCTCTTGAAAAGTTTGCCAGACACCTGTTTATCCTTCTTTAATATATCCAAAGCATCCTTAGAGACATTAGCCCTTGAATCAAACATGGTTACAACTACACCCAAAAGAGATATCCCTTCGTTCATCTCCTCCTTAACAATGTCAAACATGTCCATTAGTTTTGTCAATCCTCCCAAAGCGAAATGATGAGCCTGCACTGGAATAATCAACTCACTGGCGGAAGTTAAGGCGTTTACCGTAAGAAGAGATAGAGACGGAGGACAATCTATCAGGATAAAATCGTAATCATCCTTTATATTCTCTAACGCTTTTTTAAGTACAAACTCCCGCCCATACAAAGGGACCATTTCAATCTCAGCGCCCGCAAGATTTATATGGCTTGGCGCAACATCTATGCCTTTAAATCTTGTAGAATGAATGATTCTCTTTATTCCTTTTTTTGGCTCTATCAGGACATTGTAAATAGATTCATTCAATTCCTCAGAATTAATACCAAGTCCGCTTGTCAAATTAGCCTGAGGATCCATATCTATTGCTAAGACCCTTTTCCCCAATTTCCCTAAACAAGCGCTTACATTGATCGCAGTTGTAGTTTTGCCGCAGCCGCCTTTCTGATTTGCTATGGCAATCACTTTACAAAACATGTTTTAACCTATCTCAATTTTTGAACTAACTATGCTGGTAAATAAAGTTTCTCTTCCTTACGCACTTTGTTTTCACTAAGAAGTTTCTTCATCGGCGCGCCCAGTTTTACAAAATGAACTCCCATGATACCAGCGATTTCCACCAGGCTTTTTCCCTTTGGAGCGTCCTGGACAACAGAAAGTATCTGTCCTTCAACCGTAACTGGTTTCGCCTTAATTGGTTCAGGTTTAACCTTAACAGCCTTAACCAGCTTTGGCTTTACTTCTTTTTTCACTGTCTTCTGTTTGCCTATGGACGCAATCGCTTTACTATAAACAGCGGATGCCTTTTTGCTCACAACGGTCCAGCAAGTAACGCTTGATTTTCTTATCTTAGGCCAGTTTGCGCCAATCAAAGTTCCGGCTACAAGCCACAATAACGCTTGTGCTCTATTATTCACTTTTCATCACCCCCTTTCCACAAATTAACAATAAAAAAACTCCAGCCTCACTGCTCAAATACCAGCAAAACCAGAGTCTCCAAATCATTGCTAATTTTAACACTGGCTATTATTTGCGCTTGTTGTGTGAGGCTTTCACACAGAAACAAATAACTCAGAATCTTTCAACGCTTAACTTAGTATTTTATCTTTTTTCTCCTCTATCTTTGATATAATCAACATACCTTCTGTGAGCATCTTCAATCGCTGCTATAATTGATCTCTTTGTCGTGCTAAAAAATCTATTTTCTATTTCACCTACCGCATTTTTTATTCCTTCTTCAATCCTACAACCTATTAATGCGTTGACCAATATTTTCTCACCAAGCGATGGCAATAGAGTACAGGAAACATCTATAATTTTAAAGTCTACCGGGTCAACTTCTAATTCAACAGAAAGATGTCCAAAAACATGTTTTGCACTTACATTCTCAGGTAATCTTGCGTTACCAGAGAATATTAATGTCTTTGGTCGCGGAATATATTTGTCTTCTTGTGACTGTTGCATTATATCTTGCCCTTCTCTTATTATATTTCCAAACTTTTAGAACTATATTATATATTCCTAGCTTTTGCAACACAAAAATATTTTTCCATGATGCAGGCACATAGAACGCATAAACTTCTTTAGTTTAACCAGTTCCTTTCAAAATACTACTTTATGAAAAATGGAATATTCACTGCCAACAATTTTTTCCATTGTTGACTGGCTTTCCTGTTAAAAGTGTGCTTTAAATGCAAATTAACAAATTTTAAATAATCATCCATAGAAAGCCATTTTGCTTCTGGCACAGTTTCTCGAATAATTGGTAGATTAAGTTTTTTCATTGCTTAGTCCTGCCATCTTCTTTTTCCCATCCTCCTATAAATCCAATTCTTCCTTTAGGTTTTTCTGGCGCTGGTGGCGGTTCTAATAACTGCCTTATAACTTCAAAGACAATTTTAAACTGCTGATCATGCTGTTTATATTTCCCCTCTAATGTTTCGATTTTTCGCTGTAGATCTTTATGGTTTGCAAGTATTTCCCTAATCTTAGTGAATGTTATCATGATTTGAATATTTACTTGGATAGCTCTCTTGCTTTTTAATACACTCGAAAGCATTGCTACTCCTTGCTCTGTAAAAGCATAGGGTAAATACTTTCTATGCTGTCCTCTCTTTAAGCTTCCAAATTGGAATCTTAAAGAACCTAACTCATTTTTAGTTAGTTGAAACATAAAAATTTCAGGAAATCTTTCAATATTCCTTTTTACAGCCTTGTTTAAGTTCCCGGTAGTTACTCTGTACAACTCTGCCAAATCTCTATCAAGCATTACCTTCTTGTCTCTAATTAGGAATATTTTATTCTCTATTGTATTTTGTAACGCCATTGTCATAACAATAGCCTCCTATTTAAGCAAACTCTTTGCTTTTTCTATCTGAGCTTTTACATTTTTCAGGCATGTACCGCCGGGAGAGGACTTGGATTTTATTGAGGAACGGGGGGAAGTGAAATCCACTATATCGTTTGAAAATAAGCTTGAAAAGCTCTTAAATTCTGAATAAGTGAGGTCTCGTAAATATTTTTTATTATCTATGCAGTATCTAACTATCCTGCCAACCAGTTTATGCGCATCCCTGAAAGCCATGCCCTGTCGGACAAGATAATCAGCTATTTCTGTTGCGCATGAAAAATCTTTATCTAGAATATTTTTCAGTCTATTTTTATTAAGTTTTATATTACTTAAAAGCTTTGCCCCTGCTTTCAGACACATCTTGACTGTTTCAACAGCATCAAACAGAGCCGGCTTATCCTCCTGCATATCTCTGTTATATGATAGAGGCAGCGCTTTCATTAACGTAAAAAGCGTCATAAGCGACCCATACACTCTTGCGCTTTTCCCTCTTATCAGCTCAGCAACATCAGGGTTCTTCTTTTGAGGCATCATACTGCTTCCCGTACAAACACTATCGTCCAATTCTATATACCCAAACTCTTCTGAAGAATAGATGACAATATCTTCAGACAATCTTGAAAGATGCATCATGAGAATGGAAGACCAGGATACAAATTCCAGAATAAAATCCCTGTCACTAACTGTATCTATGCTGTTTTCTGTGACAGCGGGAAAGCCTAACAGCTTAGCCGCGTATTCACGATCAATTTGGAACGAAGTCCCTGCGATCGCGCCTGCGCCCAGAGGCATAATGTTTACTCTTTTAAAACAATCCTTGAGTCTGTCCTTATCCCTGTCCAGCATATTAAAATAAGCCATCAAATAATGCGAGAAAAGAACCGGCTGCGCATGCTGCATATGAGTGAGCCCTGGAATAACAACATCAATGTTTTTCTGCGCTATATTAATAATTGTTTTTTGAAACCCTTTAATGAGTTCTGATACCTCCGATATTTCATCACGCAGATATAACCTTTCGTCAAGCGCAATCTGATCGTTTCTAGACCTTGCTGTGTGGAGTTTATTGCCAATCTTCCCTATTTTTTCTACAAGCCTGCGCTCAATTGCCATATGTATATCTTCATCTGTGGACGTATATTTAAGCTCTCTCTTGGAAATTTCTTGAAGAATTTCTTCCAGTCCGTGAAGTATTTTTTTTGTGTCGTTCTTGGAGATTACATTAACCTTGCCAAGCATTTTAATGTGGGCAATACTGCCTTGAAGATCATATTCTGCCAGCCTTACATCAATATCTATTGAGGATGAAAACTCTTCAATAAACGGATCTAAAGTTTTTTTAAACCTTCCATCCCATGATTTTTTCATAATACCTCTATATCTTTAAACATCCAGGTTACTTACTTCCAATGCGTGTTCCTGAATAAACTTCCTTCTTGGTTCCACTTGATCACCCATTAATATTGTAAATATCCTATCTGCTTCTATGGCGTCTTCCATAGCCACTTTTAAAAGCGTACGCTCTTTGGGATCCATGGTTGTTTCCCATAGCTGGGACGGGTTCATTTCTCCAAGTCCTTTATAACGCTGTATAGTCAAGCCTTTTTTGCCCAATGTTTTTATCCTGTCCAGGATCTCATAACCGCTATTTATCTCATACTCTTTGTCTCCTACACCAATTCTGTATATTGACTTTTTCTTCCCGCTTTCCGGAATTTCCGGAACTGGAAGAAGAGTATCTGCGCTTATGCCTTTCTGCTCTATTCTCTTTAATATATCGCCAATCTGCCTGGATTCTGCAAACTCAGTAATCTCAGTGGTCGTGGACTCTGCGCTCTCAAATATATCAAGCTGACTCTGTGTCTCATTCTGCTTCTCCTCCAGAGCTGCTAATTCCTTATCTGTGTAAAAATACTGAAATCCCTTAGCTGTGCGTACCCTGTATTTCGGAAAACTATCCGTATTCTTATCTCTTAATTTAAGATAATCTACAAAACTTATTCCTCTGCGCTCAACCACTTTTATTAAATTTTCAAGCTGCGTAAGGTCGCTAACTATTGCTTTTAGCTGCGTGTCCGTGAGCTTTCTTTGCCCCTTAAGAATTGTTACTTTTACATCCTTCAGACCTGAAGAGAGTATAAAATCGTTAAAAGCTTTGTCGCTTTTAAGATACTGTTCTGCCTTTCCTCTTTTAACTTTGTATAATGGCGGCTGCGCAATATAAATATATCCCTTCTCTAATAATGTTGTCATCTGCCTGTAAAAGAAAGTAAGTAAAAGCGTCCTGATATGCGCTCCATCTACATCAGCATCCGTCATAATTATTATTTTATGGTATCTTGCTTTTTCTATATCAAAATCCTCTTCTCCAATTCCTGTGCCAATAGCCGTAATAAGGGTTCTTATTTCATCATTATTTAATATCTTGTCCAGTCTAGCTTTTTCTACATTTAGAATCTTCCCTTTTAATGGCAATATTGCCTGAAAAACCCTGTCTCTGCCCTGCTTTGCAGAACCGCCGGCAGAATCTCCTTCAACTATATATATTTCACAAAGCGCAGGGGACTTCTCTGAACAATCTGCCAGTTTCCCAGGAAGCGCCAGGGAATCAAGAGCTCCTTTTCTACGGGTTAACTCTCTTGCTTTTCTCGCAGCATCTCTTGCCTGCGCAGCAAGAATAGACTTTTCTAAAATCTTCCTTGCTATCGCGGGATTCTCTTCCAGAAAGTTCTTAACCTCCTCGCTTACCACAGAGTCCATTATGCCCCTGACCTCTGCATTGCCAAGTTTTGTTTTTGTCTGTCCCTCAAATTGCGGTTCAGGCAATTTTACACTTATAACAGCCACTAATCCCTCTCTTACATCATTGCCGGACAGAGAAACGCTCTCTTTGAAAATCCCCGATTTACGGGCATAATCATTTACTACCCTGGTTAAAGCAGCCCTGAATCCAGCCAGGTGAGTTCCTCCCTCTTGAGTATTTATGCTATTGGCGAACGCAAATATATTTTCCACATAGGAATCATTATATTGCATTGCAACTTCCACTTTAATGCCATCTCTGTCTTTAGAAAAATATATAGGGTTTTCGTGAAGCGCTGTTTTGTTTTCATTAAGATACTTTACAAAAGAAACAAGTCCTCCTTCGTATTGAAAGACATGTTTTTTATCCTCTCGCTCATCTATAATACTTATCTTTATGCCGCTGTTCAGAAAAGCCAGCTCTCTTAATCTATTTGATAATATGTCAAAATCCAGGGTAATATCTTTAAATATATTAATATCGGGCTTGAATGTAACTCTTGTTCCTGTATTCTTCGTTTTTCCTATAACTTCCAAAGAACTGACCGGATCGCCGATTTTAAACTTCTGTTCATGTATTTCCCCATCTCTCTTAACCTCCACCAGCAGCCATTCCGAAAGAGCGTTAACAACAGATACTCCTACTCCATGCAGTCCACCCGAAACTTGATACGCTTTATGATCAAACTTTCCGCCCGCATGAAGCATTGTCATTACCACTTCCACGCCCGGTTTCTTATACTCAGCATGAATATCAACAGGAATTCCCCGTCCATCATCTATCACGGTAACGCTGTTATCCGTATGGACAATAACATCTATTGTTTTACAATAACCCACAAGTGATTCATCTATACTATTGTCAACAACCTCATACACCAAATGATGCAGCCCTCTTGCCCCAGTATCCCCAATATACATACTTGGACGTTTTCTAACAGCTTCCAATCCCTCTAAAACCTGAATTTCCTGTGCATCGTATTTGTCTTTTCTTGTCTTAACCATTAAAGTCTTCTCCTTATCAGCGCAAATTGCAAAATTTTAATTCTAACTTAGCCATTATTTAATTTAATCTTTATGTCCTTTACAACATCCTCTTTAAATTTCACATTAATACTATTCTTTAAATCCTGTTTCATTAAGCTCAATTCCTGCAGCCATGCTGAGTTATTAACGCTTATATATAAATTTCCCTTCTTTAATCCGCTCACCTCTACATGCTCCCTGCTTTGCTCTCCTAAAGTCTTAGCTATATATTCTCCTATTTTTACTTTCTTTTTCTTGCTTTCTTTTTCTTTTATCCCGGATATTATATCATTAACAATACTCTTTATGTGTTCAGGTTTAGCATACCTTGCCACTAGACTTTTATCGGCATTATTACACATAGATAGTTATCTGAATTTACTGGCCTGATAACACCTGGATTTTCACTATCTATAAAATCAAAGTAAATTTCTTCATCTCCAATATTCTTTAAAACATCCATTATATAATTAGGATTAAATGCTGTTGTTAGTTCTTCTCCTTTATAATCTATTTTTATTTCCTCTTGTGCCTGACCTACTTCAGGCGTTTCTATTGATAAAAGCATCACATCTTTCTTAAGACTTAATTTTATATAATTAGTCTTATTGTTTATTAAAAGAGCAACTCTCTTTACCGACGTAAGAAATTGTTCAGTATTTAATTTAATCCTCTCCTTATATTTCTTTGGTAATATCTGATTATAATCTGGGAAATGCCCTTCTATTAGTCTGGACGTTATTACAATATCATCTGTTTCAAAATTAATCTGTTTTTCTCCTATTATAATCTTAATATTTTCCCATTCATCTATAATTCTTGATATCTCATTTATTGTTTTTGATGGAATTATTACCTTTTTCGTGTAATTATCAGGTGCGTTTACATTATTAAATATACATGCCAACCTTTTTCCATCTGTAGCTACAGCCTTTAATAAAGTCTTATTCTTATCACCTTTCTCTATTTCCAAACAAACTCCATTCAATACATACCTTACTTCATCATGTGACATAGCAAATGCTGTCTTATTTATCATATTCTTTATAACACTTGTATTTATATTAATACTTTGTTTTTTGGGTGAGCTCGGAAATTTAGGAAATTCGTCTTTTTTAAGACTGTTAATTCTAAATAATATCTTACCGCTCTTTATATTAATTATATTATTTTTTTCCTCTATTATCTCTACTTCCCCTTCAGGCAATTCCTTTACTATATTAGTTAAGTGTCTTGCAGGCAGTGTGATAATGCCTTCTTTTATTACATTGCATTTAACAGTATATTTCATCCCTATCTCTAAGTCAGTTGCAAATATTGTAATTTTATCCTTCTTGGTTTCTATTAAAATGTTCGCCAAAATAAGTAATGTTGTTTTTGGGGTTATTGCGCCAATAATAATTTGAGTAGCTTTAAGTAAATCCTTTCTTAAACAGCTTATTTTAAACATATTAATCACTCCTTTTATTATTTATATTTATATATTTATAAAACTAATAATAATAGTAAGGCTGTTAATTATGTGAAAAACTCCATAACTTACTACTATAATTTAAGATATATAACTTATAACCTATTAATAAAAATTATACTTATTCAATAAATATACATAGAGAATATTTTTATTGATAATTATCCACACTTATAAACAATTTATTAACAATTTATAATATCTTTAATTTTAACTATTATTTCTCTAAAGTTATTACTGTTATTTATCTTCTCTTTTATTTTAGCGCATGCATGCATTACAGTAGTATGGTCTTTCCCGCCAAATGATGCACCGATTTCTGGGAGAGATAAGTCTGTCAACTCCCTTGATATATACATAGCAATCTGTCTTGGCAGAACAATATTTCTACTTCGTCTATTAGAAGTAAGGTCAGAAAGCCTTATTTTAAAATAATCCACTATTTTTTCTTTAATTAAATCAACATTTATCTGCTTGTTCTCATTAAGATTAATTATATCTTTTAAAGCGTTATTAGCAAGGTTAATATCAATTTTTTCCCCGGTTAGAGAGGCAAATGCGATAAGTCTAACCAGCGCGCCTTCTAATTCTCTTATATTTGCTTTTATATTATCTGCAATAAGGTATGCAACGTCATTGGGCATAGACATTCCCTCACGTTCAGCTTTTTTCTGCAATATAGCTATGCGGGTCTCAAGGTCTGGAGGCTGAATATCTGTAATCAATCCCCACTCAAATCTTGAGATAAGACGATGTTCCAGAACTGGAATGTTTTTTGGATGTTTATCGCTTGATATAACTATCTGTTTATGAGCATCATAAAGGTCATTAAAGGTGTGGAAAAATTCCTCCTGCGTACTTTCCTTACCAGCTATAAAATGAATATCATCTATTAGAAGTATATCCGTGTTTCTATATTTTCTTCTAAATTGATTTATTTTTCCATTTCTAACAGCGTCTATAAACTGGTTTGTAAACTTCTCACTGGATATATACACGATTTTTTTCTTTGGATTTTTACTAATAACAAAGTCGCCGATCGCCTGCATTAAATGTGTCTTTCCCAATCCTACGTCGCCATAGATAAATAGAGGGTTATAAGCTTTTGCCGGAGATTGCGCTACAGCGAGGCATGCGGCATGCGCAAAACGATTGCTGGAGCCCACCACAAAACTATTAAAGGTGTATTTAGGATTAAGTACGCTGCCCATGCTGAAAGCATGTAATTTGTCTTCAGAGATAATTTTTTTAATACTATGAGTTCGTTTCTGTTTTGGAGCATATTTAACATCTGGCGCAGTAAATTTAATAGAAGAAGATTCACCCGTAACGCTTGTAATGGATTCTATGAGTAAATCCATATATTTCTCTCTTAACCAGCTTTCAATAAAATCACTAGGCACCTCTAAAACAAGTTCGTTTTTAACAAAGGATACAGGCTTTATTGTTTTTACCCATATTTCAAAACTTTGCCCTGTGGATTTTTCCTGAATATACTTAACCATTTCCTGCCAAAGAAGTTCTGGGTTCATGAAGTTATCCACAAATATATAAACAAATAAGGAGTTATAAATATAAAGCCTTGAAAGTATAGAAATTTGAATGTCTCATTTTTAAACATAATTCACCTTAAGGGACTTAACTTGTTGGATAGTAAGAAGTTAGCGGAATGGAAAAACAAAACAAGAGTTTGGCTAACGCCAACGCATATGCCTCTTACATAGAAAGAACACATAACCGCGCAAGAAAAGTTATCCATAAGTTATCCACAATATAAATTCAACAGGGTAAAAAGACTAGTAAAGTCTATCAAAAAGATATTTTTCAGGCAAGGGTTTTTTCTGTAAGTCCTGGAAATGGTAAGATACATCCTTACCCCCTAGGTGGAGGATACAAGGGACCCCATCCCGAAAGCTTTCGGGATGGGGTCAGGAAAATATTAATAGTATCTACGGGAATATTTAAGGAGATAAAGAAAGAAGCATCATGT
>JAUWOV010000084.1 GCA_030611945.1 bacterium
TTGGCAATTAGCTAAAGATAAGGTGCCGAATCTGGACAAGCGCTTGCTTATGATTCCTCCTATTGACCTTGATACTGCGATTAGATTAGATCAGTCTTTTTCTGCCCAGGGGGGTAATGATGTGTTGACCGTTCCCTAAAACTGGTTTGATATTTGCTAATCCTGACGATTTTATTAGATTTAAATTACCGTCTTTTATAGTAATTATTAATGCTTCTACGCCTTTTAATTTTTCTATTAGTTCCATCCCTTTTTTCTCTCCAAGCACTGTTATTGCTGTTGCCAGACTGTCAGAAGTCAAACAATCTGGGGAGAATATAGAAACACTTACTATTTGATTATTTACCGGATAACCTGTTCTTGGGTCAATTATGTGGGAATATCTCTTGCCGTTCAGCATAAAAAATCTTTCATAATTTCCGGAGGTTGCAACTGCGCTGTCCCTCAAGTTTATAATTCCTATAATCTTATCCTTTTCTATGGGATGTTTTATGCCTATTTCCCACAGTTTCCCATCCTCTCGTTTGCCAATAGCTCTGATATCGCCTCCTGCGTCAACAAGAGCTCCTTTAATATCATAGCTCTTAATAAGATTTATAGCCATATCTACTGCATATCCCTTGGCTAATGCGCCCAAGTCAATTTTCATGCCCGCTTTATTGAACTTCACCACGTTAGAGAAAGCCACCGATTTTAATTGGTGGTCGTCATCGCAGTCTGTTAGAGAACGGAGTTCTCTAACGTGGTTCACATTATTGTTTTCTATTAAAATATCTCTGTATCCAACAAGAGATAAAGTCTTTAGAATATTCTGCGCATCCGGAAACTCTTTTGATTTTTTGGCATTATGCCATATATCAATTAACGGCTTACACGTAATATCAAACGCCCCACCTGATAACTCTGAAGCATAACGGGCTTTGTTTATCACATACAGAAGTTCTCTGCTGAATTTCTGTTCACCTCCACCTGTTTTGTTTAGCAGGCACAGTTCACTATCCGGTTTATGGGCACTCATAATATTTTCTATTCTTGATATTTCTTGAAACCCAGCCCGAGCTGCTGAGCGTATTATTGCTCTGCTGTTTCCAACAACAATGATATTTACTTCTGTGCCCATTAAGAATTTTGTTTCTTCATAACGGATGGCACGGGGAGAACAACCTGTAATTAAGAACACAGAAAACAAAAGAATCAAAAGGAATTTTGAATTAATAATTGTTTATAACTTCTCGCTTATTCTCTTAATGGATAGCGCTTTCCCAGAATCATAATCCGCTTCAATAATTACCCCATGTAACAGGATATCATCTGAAGCAGCTTCAATTTTTACCGGGACTTGCGTTAGAAAACGTTGGAAAACGGCGTCTTTTTTTGCTCCTATTATTGAATCATGAGGGCCTGTCATTCCGGCATCTGTAATATAGGCTGTGCCCATGGGAAGAATCTTTTCATCAGCTGTTTGAACATGTGTATGGGTTCCTAACACTGCAGTAGCTTTACCGTCCAAGTATCTGCCTAAAGCTATTTTTTCAGATGTCGCCTCAGCATGAAAATCTATAATATTTACCATTGTTCTGTTTTTTAATTTTTTTATTTCTTTATCCGCTGTCTTAAAAGGACAATCTAAAGGCTTCATAAAAATACGCCCCATAAGATTTATGATTCCAATTGTGTATCCTTTTTTGCTTTTAAATATCGTAGAACCAATCCCTTTGACTCCATCAGGGTAGTTTGCAGGACGCAGTATTTTACCATCTGTGTCCAAAATACTTAGTATATCCTTATTGCTCCATATGTGATTGCCTGATGTTATAATATCTATTCCGTAAGAAAAGAGCTGATTGGAAATCTTCTGTGTAATTCCTTTACCTCCTGCAGCGTTCTCTCCGTTTGCTATACACATGTCTATGCTGTTTGTATTCAATAAGGTTGGAACAAGTTTCTCTATTGCACAGCGTCCAGCCTTACCAACAATATCCCCAATGAAAAGAATTCTAATTTTAGCCAATTTTCTGCCTATTTTGCATAATCAGCTACTCTGGTCTCGCGAATCAAAGTAATCTTGATCTGTCCCGGATAATTCAAGTTTTCTTCTATTTTTTTACTTATATCCCGCAAAAGTTTAACACTTTCCGTATCACTTATCTTGTCAGGCTCAACCATAACCCTGATCTCTCTGCCGGCATTAATTGCATATGTTTTATTAACGCCTGGAAATGATGTTGCAATACTTTCTAATTCTTCCAGCCGCTTTACATATTTCTCAAATGTTTCGCGTCTTACTCCGGGTCGTGATGCAGAGATTGCATCAGCTGCCTGAATAAGTACGGAAAGTATGGTATTTGCCGGCTTTTCCTCATGGTGTGAAGCTATCGCATAAACGATATTATCCGGTTCACCGCATTTCTTTGCCAGATCTGCGCCTATCTGCGCATGCGTACCTTCTACTTCATGATCCACGGATTTACCTATATCATGCAGGAGACCCGCGCGTTTTGCTGTCTTTATATCCTGTCCCAATTCCGCAGCCATTGCTCCTGCCAGATAAGCAGCTTCCTTTGAATGCTGCAGTACATTCTGCCCGTAACTTGTTCTATACTTCAGACGCCCAATCAGTTTCATTTCTTCCGAGTTAAGTCCCTGAACTCCAACTTCCAAGGCAGCCTGTTCTCCTGCTTCCTTAACAGCAATCTGAATTTCTTTATCAGCTTTTTCTACAACTTCTTCTATTCTGCCTGGATGAATCCTTCCATCAGCAATAAGTTTTTCTAAAGCAACTTTTGCAATCTCTCTTCTTAGAGGATCAAAACCTGAAAGTATAACCGCTTCCGGAGTGTCATCAACAATGATATTTATACCTGTTGCAATCTCAAACGCCCGAATATTTCTTCCTTCGCGGCCAATGATGCGTCCTTTCATTTCGTCGTTTGGCAAGGATACAACGGATACCGTAGATTCAGTGGTGTATTCTGCAGCGCATCTCTGAATTGCTATAGCTATAATTTCCTTGCCCTTTTTCTGGGCATCTTCCCGAGACTCATCTTCTATTTTCTTCGCTAAAAGCGCTGCATCATATTTTGCTTCTTCAGCTATTTTGGCAAGAAATATCTCTTTGGCTTTTTCCGGGGTAAGTTCTGAAATCCTTTGAAGGCTGCGTTTTTCCTCTTCTAATGTCCGCGTAAGTTCTGCTTGTTTTTTACCCAGATCTTCCGTTCTTCGTCTTATGCTATTTTCCTTATCTGCGATATCCCGTTCTCTTCTTTCCCACAGGTCAACTTTTCTGTCTAAATTTAATTCCTTCTGACTTATCTTACTTTCAAGAGCGGAAAGCTCCTTTCTTCTTGAACTTGTTTCCTGCTCAAAGGTAGATCTTAACTTATACAGCTCATCCTTTGCTTCTAGATCCAGTTCCTTCCGCTTTGTCTCAATCTCTTTTTCTGCATCTTTTAGTATTTTTGCAGAGTATTCTTCCGCCCCATTTATCTTTGACTCAGCTCTATATTTTCTATATACATATCCTGCCGCTCCAAAGCTGAGCCCGACTCCTGCAGTCACAAGCCAAAAAACATAACTACTTAAAAAACCAATCATAATGCCGTTACCTCCTTTATAATAAACACATAGGAGCTACACGCATCAGATTTTTCTTACATTTTAATGTCTCTGCTCTTTCCTCTTTTTAATATCCCAAGTCTCCTTAAATACATATTACTTTTCTCATTAAATGCCTAGAAAAATCTGATAATCTTTATAGCTTTACCTTTTAGCTAATTCTATATTTGGAGGGTTTTAAAGTCAAGGGAAATTCTGACAAAAATTAAATACTTCCCGATGAATATCGTGACTATACTTCGATTTTGCAATTATTTATAAATAAATTTTTTTGGGAAACTCCAGAAATAGTTTGACTTTTATTTTCTTTTTGTTATTATGCAGAAAGTTAGCAGGACAAGGAAAGTGGTATTGAGACGATAGTCTCTCATGTTTTGTCCTCAAAAGAACAAAAGGAGTTTGAAAGATGGCGACAGGCAAAGTAAAGTGGTTTAATGACGCAAAAGGTTACGGGTTCATCACCCCAGACGATGGAAGTGATGACTGTTTTGTGCATCATTCCGCTATTGAGGGCGCAGGATTTAAGTCCTTGGCTGAAAACGACGCTGTAGAGTTCGACATAGAGAAGGACGATAAAGGTCGTAACAGAGCTGGAAACGTAAAAAAGCTATAAAAAATATAGTCTAATTTATAAATCCAATAGATAAACTTGCTCAGTTAAGTAAATTAATTGGGCAGGTTTTCTTTTTTTTGATTTTTCATCTAATTTGCATTATAATTCTTGAGTAAAAAAGACACAAAGTGGCAAAGGCACAGAGGCACAAGAGAAAAAATAATTAAAAATTATGAAATTTAGTAATTCATTGAAAATTAGAAATCGAAAATTAATAATTTAGTCTTTAGATATGATACTTGATAAAATAGTTGAAAATAAAATACAGGAAGTTAAGAACAGAAAAATAGAAGAACCTGTTGTTATGCTTAAGGGAAAAATCGATACTTCTGATAAACCAAGGAATTTTGTATCAGGTATTTCAAAACATGGGAAAGAGATAATATCTCAAATGAATCTTATTGCTGAAATTAAGAAAGCATCTCCTTCTGCAGGAGTCATAAAAGAAGATTTTTCTGTAGAGAAAATTGCCGAAGCCTATAAAATAGCAGAAGTGGATGCAATTTCTGTTTTAACGGATAAAAAGTTCTTCCAAGGGGAGATAAAACACCTAAATATAGTCAAAAATATAGTCAATGTCCCAATTTTGAGAAAAGACTTTATTGTGGATGAGTATCAAATATATGAATCAAGAGCATATGAAGCAGATGCAATTCTTTTGATAGTTCGTTTACTTGAGAGATCGCAGCTTGCAGATTATCTTGCTATGGCTGGAGAGCTTGGAATGGCTGCGCTTGTTGAGGTTCATTCCGAGAAGGAACTTGAGCAGGCTCTATACTGCAATGCGGAAATAATAGGAATAAATAACCGCGATCTTGATACCCTGAATGTTGATATTGAAACAAGTCTCAGAATAAAAGCGGAAGTTCCTGAGAATAAGATCGTTGTAAGTGAAAGCGGAATAAGAACAAGAAATGACGTTAAAAAACTTTATAAATGCGGTATACATGCTATACTTGTTGGAGAAATATTAATGAGAAGTGATAACATAGAATCTGAAATACAAGAACTAATTGGTGAAGAAGAATGAAATTACCTGATAAGCGCGGTCGCTTTGGAGAATTTGGCGGTAAATTTGTGCCTGAAACTGTTATACCTGCGCTCCTGGAACTTGAGAAAGCCTATTTATCTGCAAAAAAAGACAAAAGCTTTCAAAAAGAATTAAATTATTATCTGTGTGAATATGCAGGCAGACCTTCACCTCTATATTTTGCCCAAAGGCTTACCAAAAGGCTTGGAGGAGCAAAAATATATCTTAAAAGAGAGGATCTCCTGCATACAGGAGCGCATAAGATTAATAATACCCTTGGACAGGTACTACTTGCCGTAAAAATGGGGAAAAAGAGAATTATCGCAGAAACCGGCGCAGGACAACATGGGGTTGCAACAGCAACTGCTGCGAGTATGTTCGGGCTGGAATGTGAAGTGTTCATGGGCACAGAAGATATTCAAAGACAATCCTTAAATGTATTCAAAATGAAGCTCCTTGGAGCAAAAGTTACACCCGTAACCTCTGGAAGCAGGACGCTCAAAGATGCTACAAATCAGGCGATTAGAGACTGGGTTACAAATGTCAGGATCACACACTATGTTATTGGCTCTGTTGTTGGTCCTCATCCATATCCAATGATTGTGAGGGATTTTCAAACAGTTATTGGTAAAGAGACCAGAAAACAAATTCTCAGGATTGAAAAAAAATTACCTGACTATATTGTGGCATGTGTTGGCGGAGGAAGTAATTCCATAGGGATTTTTTATCCATTCATACCTGAGAGGAAAGTTTCTCTTATTGGTGTGGAAGCCGCAGGTTTCGGCATAAAAACAGGTAAGCATGCCGTAACACTGGGAAAAGGGACAGTAGGCACGCTTCATGGAAGTATGAGTTATCTCTTACAAGATGGCGACGGACAGATAAAAATAGCGCATTCAATCTCTGCAGGACTTGATTATCCCGGAGTTGGTCCGGAGCATAGCTTTCTGAAGAAAACAGGCAGAGCTAAGTATCATTCTATTACAGATAAGGAGGCTCTGGAAGGGTTCAAGCTGCTTTGCAAGACAGAGGGTATTATCCCTGCTTTAGAGACTGCTCATGCAATCGCTTATGTAAAAAAACTTGCGCCCAAGCTCAAGAAAAATCAAACAATTATAATCTGTCTTTCCGGCAGAGGAGATAAAGACGCAGACACAGTAGCAAAGGTGCTGGGAGTAAAGCTGTGAACAGGATAGAACGGGTATTTCTTAATCTATCCGAAACAAATACAACTGCTTTCATTCCTTTTATAACTGCAGGCGATCCAAGCGTTGCTATAACAAAGAAACTGGTTTTCGCATTTGAGAAAGCCGAAGCTGATATTATTGAACTTGGTGTTCCTTTTTCAGATCCGCTTGCAGATGGTCCTACAATACAACAAGCTTCTGAAAGAGCGCTCAAAAATGGAGTTTCTCTACGAACTGTGATAACACTTGTCAGAGACATCAGGGAAAAAAGCAGTATCCCTATTATCTTGATGGGATACTATAATCCAATATTCAGATATGGAATTGACAATTTTGTAAAAGACTCTATAAAAGCTGGTATTGACGGAATTATTGTTCCTGATCTTCCGCCGGAAGAAGCTCTTCCAATCTATAATAAAACAAAAAAGTCCCCTCTTGCTATAATATTTCTTGCAGCTCCTACAAGTACAGACGATAGAATTAGACTAATTGCCGGAATGACGGAAGGATTTATTTATTATGTGTCGCTTACCGGCGTAACCGGA
>JAUWOV010000031.1 GCA_030611945.1 bacterium
TCGTGTTACATCGAGTATATGTAGGAGAGGTGTGTCTGTAATTAGGAAAAACCAGGCATAAAACGTTCTTTGAGTGAATTATAGTGATTTGAAAGGAAATTCTTGGCAGAAATAAGTAGATTAGGTGAAAACTAATCCCGAATTTTCTTTAGATCCCTGTGTTTGCCGGTCTAAATAGGAATTTGGGCATACAACTGCTGCTTGATTTTTTATGTTTCACTGTATATAATTAAAATTAGATTTTTAGGTTTTGCTCTTTGGAAATTTTTGTTTGTAGCTTTTAACAATTTACTTGTCTTAAAAAAGCCTTGTCCAGGCCGAGTGAGTTGTTCCCCAGATAGGGGACACTCAGTTACTCTAAGCCCTGGACAAGGTGGTCGTAGAATCTTCGGATTCTGTGGCGGGTAATTAGTGTCCCTTTTTTTATTATATGGGATAGAATAACTAAGAAGAAAGATGAATTATTGAGATGTTTAGACAAATATATAAGATGTTCAGGAACTTGCAAATGCTCAAGGATCTTAAAAAAGCAATGACTTGTCCACAATGCAGGAATAAAAACACATATTTAATGGAGAAGGAAAGCAAAGACTGGGAAGATATTAATTTCGTATGGTATGGGTGCAGGGATTGCGGGCATAAATTTATAAAAGAAAAAAGCGAAAGAATTGGAGAAAAATTTAAGACAGCTTCAAAAAGATATTCCTAATAGAAAATATGGGGAATCTGCGCAATGAGTGGGAATTTTGAACTTTTCTACGTAATTGTGACAAGTGTAATTGTTATTTTACTTCTTTTTTTAATAATAAGTTTGGAAATTAGGATGCATATAATTATGAAACAGCTTGAGAAAATATCGGGGAAAGCTACTGAGTTTCTCAAATTTGGGCTTACTCATTTCTCCAGAAGAGGCAAGAAATAAAATAATGAGGAAGGATGAATGAATCTTTCTGACTTTATGCGCAAGGAGTTAGTTCTCATTGATCTTCTGTCTAACAAAAAGGAAGACATAATCAAAGAGTTAATATGCCCAATAATAAAAACAGGATTTACTAATTCAGAAGAGACACTTTATAAAGCTATTTTAGATAGAGAAGCGCTCGGCAGCACTGCAATAGGAAAAGGGGTTGCTATTCCGCATGCGGAAACAACCTCTGTTAAAGAAAAAATCATTGTTTTTGGAAGATCCAAAAAAGGAATAGACTTTAACGCAATTGACGGCAAGCCTGTAAATCTTTTCTTTATGATTGTTTCTCCACGCAGAGAAATAAGCCCGCATCTAAAAATATTAGCCAGAATATTCCGTTTTCTTAAAGATAAAACTTTTAGGGATGCTTTAATGAATGCTAAATCTTCAGGAGATATAATGGAATTAATTGCTATGGAGGAGAAACCTTCTTCGGAAAGGAGTAATATGAATCAAGAACGAAGGGAACATCCGCGCTATCCTGTTAATGTTGGTATTGAGCTGAGATTGCAAAATGATTCAGCAAAACATTTAATTGGATATTATGGCTATACAAAGAATATAAGTCTTGGCGGAGTTTATGTAAAAATACCGGGACATAAGAACATGGAATATCCCATGATAAAAGAAAAGATAGAGCTTCAGATAAGAATCCCTGTGCTGGATATTCAAAAATATTTAGAATTAAATGGGCAGATAATATGGTGTTCACGGAAAGAAGAAGATTACAACATTGGCATACAATTTATCCCAAATGACAAAGAGAGAGAAGTATCTCTTACCCGGTTTGTTGAGAGCATTAAATAAAGAAGTAAGTAAAATGATAGGAAAACATCTAATAAGGAGAGAGATTTAGTAGATGTTAAAACTTAGTAGAGAAGAAATGCTAGAGCTTATTAAGAAAAAAAGATTAGAACCTATCGCATAGATATGGTTACAATTGAACAAGAGAAGAAAGTTGACGCGTCAAAATATAGATAAATCTTGGGTAAAATGAGACTGGGTTATTTATTTCTATGATTGGGAAACACGTATCAGGATATAAAATAGATAAATATCTTACTTCTACTGATTTTACAAATATTTATTTAGGAAATAAAGATAAAACAGATGTAATCATTAAAATATTGCAGATAAAACCTGATACTGAGCAAAAACGTATTAGCAGATTTTTTCATGAAGCCGAAATAATGGAGAAATTAAGTCATGAAAATATTTCCAAGGTGTACGACTTCGGGGAAAAGAAAGATTTGCAATATATTATACTGGAATATATTGATGGATATAACCTGAGAGAGCTGATAAAAGCTCATGATGATCTCTCAAAGAATTACATTAGTATAATTCTTAAAGTATGTGACATACTTGGGTATATTCACAAAAAAGGCGTTATACATCAGGACATAAAAAGCAGAAATCTAATTTTAACAAAAGATAGTGATGTGCAAATAATAGATTTTGGTTTAGCTTATGAAAAGGACAAATATAGCATAAAAATACGAGAAAGAGCAGGTACTCCACATTATATGTCTCCTGAACAAGTAAAAGGATATAGAGGGGATGAACGATCTGATATTTACTCTCTTGGAGTTGTTATGTATGAACTAGCAACAGGCAGGAGACCATTTAATGGAGAGGCCCTTGCTCAAATTGTTTTCCAGCAACTAAATATGCCTATTAAATCACCACGAGTTTATAATCAAGAGATATCCGAGGATTTTGAGGGCATTATCCTAAAAACTCTTAATATCGATCCTGCTAAAAGGTATCAAAGCATAGAGGAGTTGGTTTCAGATATAAAAACTAGTTGGATAGACCAAGAGAGAAGAAAACATCCACGGTATGCTATTGATACAGGTGTTGAACTAAGAATATTGGATGATTGGGAAAAACATCTGATTGGATATCATGGTTATACAAAGAACGTAAGTCTTGGTGGGATTTGTGTAAAATTACCAAGATATAAAGCTATAACATATCCTAGAATAAAAGAAAAAATAAGACTCCAGGTAAGAATTCCTGTATTGAATACTGAAAGCTATTTGGAATTAAATGGCGAGATAGCTTGGTGTTTACATAAGGAAAAAGATTGTAATATTGGCATACGATTTATCTTAAATGATAAAGAAATGGAAGCGTGTCTTTCCAGATTTGTTGAGAGTGTTAAATAAAGAAGCAATGCACGAATCTCCGCTACCCCCTATCATCAACGCTCACTAAGGCACACAGTAGGGACCACGCTCTTTTTTACATATATTTTATTTATTCATCCTACTCTCCTTTATCTCTAAAGTAATTGTTTTTTAATTGCAGCCTTAATTCTTTACCAGAATCCCTATCCATAGTAAAACTCCAATCTGTTTCTTTGTCAACGTCAAATAATACAAAAGCCTTTACGCTTTTCATGTGCTTGATATTATTCATGGCCTTTTTTATCCATACTGTCTTATCGCCACCGTTGCTTGTAGAGCTAAATTCAGAAATCAACGCAGGTTTTTTTATATGACTTACAATCTCATTGTATCTTGTCTCGAAAATCTCCTTAAAGCTCATCCATCTGCTCCATGTCTTTGTGTTGCCCCAATTGTAGCCGTCTATGCCGACAAAATCTACATAATCATCACCGGGATAATAGAGCATAAAATAATTATTTTCTTTAGGTACATCTTCCCAATTTACAGAAAAGACCCATTTCACATTGTCTGCGCCTACTTCATCAAATATATTTTTTACATATCTATATACCGCTTTATATTTATCTTTCCCTAAATGAGATCCTGACCATGGATACCAGTTTCCGTTCATTTCATGAGCGAATCTCAAAAAAACCGTTTTGTTTATGCCCTTCAGTTTATCTGCAAAATCCTTGATATGTTCATCCCATTTTCCTGATAACAGTCCATCATAGTCTATGCCTTTTTTGCTCCCTGCATACCAAGGTTCCCAGGTAACAAACAATACGCAATTACTGGAATAAACATCTGTTATAACTTCTTCGTTAACGAAGTTTCCCCAATCAACAAAAGCCATAACTAAAAATGGTTTCTTGCCATATTTGTTTTTGAAATCGTTTATGTCTCTTTTGGTTGGCTTATCGCTTAGAAAAGCGCCTGTAAGACAATATGAGTTGGGGTCAGTTGTGCAGGATAACGAAAAAATAACTATTGGAACTATTAAAAAAAATATTACTGTATAGAAAAGAAATTTCTTCATATGGAAATTCCATTACTTAATTTTGTCTTTTAGAAACGGCACATATTTCATGTCGGTTGTTTTTATGTGATTCATAAACCAATCGCCGATTAAATCCTTCACGGCAATAGCCAAATTTGAAGTTGCTCCCCTTTCCTGAAATTCTTTTTTTAGTTTAAACACATTATTCGTAAAAACCGCGTGCGCTACCTTGTGGGGCGAGTAGCCGAGATAGTTATTTTTAATCATAAAATCTTCTTCTGTGCTTAAATGCACTTTTATATAGCTCTCCAAAAAATTCACAGTATTGCCAACCTCTTCGTTACCCTTAGCAAGGGTCAAGGCCATTAAAAGATTATTAACCCTGTCAAATAATTCCTTATGCTGGCTATCAATAGTTGGTATGCCCGTTGTGGTTGAATCATCAAGCTTATATAAATTCATTACACCCTCCTGTTATATTTTGTTGAATTCTTCATCCAACCGCTTAAGTTCTTGTGTCAGTTTATTAAATACATTCTCGGCATTTGATAAGTCCCCGCTTTTGCCAATATTTTCCAGAGCCAGCGCTGTCTCAAAGGCCGGTTTCGCGTCAAAGTTTCCCACTGCGCCCTTAATGGTATGCGCAATGAGCCTTAGCGCGTCTGCATCTTTCTTATTGATCGCTTGCTGTATTTCTTCTAACTGTTTAGGGTACTCCTGACGATAAATATTAATAACTTCTTTAAGTACTTCCCTGTCGCCGCCAACCTGTTCTAACGTCTTCTCCAGAGAAAAAACGCTGTTAGCATTCTTACCATTTTCCATGCTTACCCCCCTTCCTTCCACTACCTTAAAAAGCTCCTCCATCTTTATCGGCTTCGCGATATAATCATCCATTCCCGCCTCTATGCATTTTTCACGATCACCTTTAAGCGCATGCGCTGTCATAGCTATAATAGGGATATGAGCCCCAGCCGTTTTTTCCTGTTGGCGAATAACGCGAGTTGCCTCATACCCGTCCATCTCAGGCATCTGAATATCCATAAGCACAAGGTCAAACAGCTCTCGCGATAAAATATCCAGTGCCTGTTTGCCATTTTCAGCGATAGTCACTAAATGACCTCTCTTCGTTAACATAGTCGATGCCACTTTCTGGTTTACCTTGTTATCTTCAGCTAACAAAATACGAAGCTTCTTTATTCCTTCTGCTGTAGGAGTCACGGCTTTTTCTGTCTCATTAGCGGCCGCGAGTTTTTGCTCAGAGAACCCCAAACCCTTCTTAATCGCTTCAAGCAACTGCGAAGGGACAACCGGCTTCCTTAAAACCTCTTTTATCCCCGCCTCTTCAGCAAGCTTATAATCTCCTTCTTTTAATCCGCTGGCAAGCATAATAGTTACAATATCCTTCATCAAGCCTTGCTTGTTCAATTTATCTGCCGCCTGAATTCCACTCATTCCCGGCATATTCATATCCATCAAAATGAGCGAAAAAGGCTTCTTATCCTCCCCAGCCTTGCTAACAGCAGAAAAGGCATTTTCTCCGGAAATCGCTTCCGCCGGGATCATACCCCATCTCTCAAGATATCCGCGAAAGATAAACCGGTTTGTAGCGCTGTCATCCACGATTAACGCGCGTAAACCTTGCAGTTTTTCGGGTAAAATTTCCTTCATTTGACCCCGTGTCTGATCAACGCCAAAACGCGCCGTGAAATTAAACGCCGTACCGGGCCCAGCATCAGGAACAGAAAGCCCGGGCGCGGGACTCTCTATCCATATTTGGCCACCCATCATTTCCACAAGCTGTTTCGAAATAGAAAGGCCCAATCCTGTGCCGCCATACTTGCGTGACGTTGAAGCATCAGCCTGCGTAAAAGGATTAAAAATAAGTTTCTGTTGTTCAGATGACAGCCCAATACCGCTATCACGAACTAAAAACTGTAATACGCATCCGCTATCCGGCTCAACCTCTTGACGCCCGGCGGTATCAGCAGAATGTTTAAGAAATTGAACCCTTGCCAAAATCTCTCCCTTTTCCGTAAACTTAACCGCATTATTAATAAAATTGACTAAAATCTGACGCAACCGAAATGGATCCCCTATAAGAGAAGAAGGAATCTCAGGGTCTATTTCCCACACCAATTCCAAGCCTTTGGTTGAAGCCAAAAAACCAACATTGTCTAAAACCTGTTTAAAAACATCCCGAATATCAAAAGACACATCTTCTAATCTGATTTGCCTTGCTTCGACTTTAGAAAAATCAAGGATATCATTAAGCAGATTAAGAAGCGACTCACCCGAAGATTTAATCGTTTCAATGTAATCTTTCTGCTCAGAATTCAAATCTGTAGCAAGAGCCAACTGGGCCATACCAATAACCGCGTTCATCGGTGTACGGATTTCATGGCTCATATTTGCCAGAAAACTGCTTTTAGCTTTATTAGCAAGTTCCGCTTCTTCCTGAGCCAGTTTCAATGCTGATTCATCTTCTTTCTGCTTAGTAATATCGTGAATAATTAGCATAAAAATCTGTTGTTTCTCTAACTGCACCTCTCCCATAGACACATAAACCGGAAAAATCGTTCCGTCTTTACGCTGGGCAACTACTTCGCCACTACTGCCAATAAGTTCTTGTATACGCGCAGACAACCTACTATCCGATACAGTAGTCTTGCTGCCGTAAGCTTTAGGAATTAAAACCGCAAGATCCTGTCCAATTATCTCGGCTACCTCATAACCAAACATACGCTCAGCGGCCGCGTTAAAAGACTCAATCTTACGCTGTGCGGCTACCGTAACAATACCATTGGGCGCAGCGTCTAAGATAGCGCGAATACGCGCCTCGCTATCCTTTAACTGATAAGTTCGTTCCTCAATGAGCATCTCTATACGCGCAGTTCTCCTAATACTGACAAAAAAGTACATTGCCAATATTCCGGTAATAATAAAAATAGCTGTCCATACAACCCACGGATACCAGGTCCTGTGCATAGCAACAAATTCCTGTGTCGTAACACACACAATTTCCCATTGACGGCCGCCAACTTCAATAATTTTTCTATACCTTAAACTTTTTGCGTAATCATCCTTATTTATATCATCCGTCCCTGACACATCTTTCATGGAACGTGAGCGGTGCTGGTAAAGAAAACTTTTATCTTCCGGGGCATTCTTATCATACAGGTAAATATCAATATATTTTGACTCTAAGGATACCAGCGCACTTTCAACAATATCACCAATTCGAAAAACACCAAGAATAAATCCATCTAAATTCTTTCGGCGTTCTTCAATTGTATTAAGAGGCACCTCCTTTTTAAAAACCGGTAAGAAAATAAGAAAACTATATTTCTCTCCCTTTTCTTCCTGCACAAGAATTATTCGTTCAGTAGCAATGCTTCTACCGGTCTGGCGCGCATTATCAAGCGCTGTTAAACGTTCGGAATTAGAAGCCAGATCAAAACCCACAGCAGCCTCGTTACCTCTATACGGCTCTACAAAATAAATAGGGAAATATTCGTCACGTTTCTTGGCAGGCACCAAATATCCCTGGTCTGTTCTCTCCGTAATCTTAAAATCCTCTAGCCCATCTCTCTTTGCCTCTTCTTCATATTTTTCACGTTCGCTCTTTAAAACTCGGGGAATCCATTCCAAAGCCTGTATCTCTTCAACGCGATTTAAAAATGGCGTTACAAAAGTCCTGAATTCTTCCCGTGAAACAAAGTTCGATGCATAATAAAAAGAACGGACTGCCTCCAATGTAAGCATTCTGTCATTAATAGCTTCCTTTATAGCTGTTGTACGTTCCTCTGCGGCACGATCAGATAAGGCCTTTATTTTGCCGCTCTCCCAAGCCCGGGTCCCAATTAAACCGAACAAAGATACTATTAGGCCGGCACAGATTACCAGAAATACAGGCACATAACTCTTCCACGACAAGACGTTATCTTTAACGCCGTCTTTATTTCCCGAATCCATAACTTTCCTTCTTTTTAACCTATAAAATCTTCAATCTTCACCAAAAGCAGTTTTAAATCAAACGGTTTTATAAAATAGGCATCTGCCCCTGCCACAACCGCTTTTTCTCTTTCATCCTGCTGGTCCAGCGACGACAAAATAATTATCGGTATCTTCTTATATTTATCATCAAACTTTAACATCCGGCATACCTCATAACCGGTCATTTTCGGCAGCATCAAATCCAGCATCACCAGATCAGGATGTTCGCTTCTTGCCTTCCTGAGTCCCTCTTCTCCGTCTTGTGCGGTAATAACCTCGTACCCGTTTATCTCCAGCCTTGCTGAAAGTACTCGCTGAGTAACTAAGTCATCCTCTACCACGAGTATCTTTTTAGTCTCGCTCATCAAAAACCTCCCTTTTTAAGCTTTTAAAGAAACTTTTCTTTGTATTTTTTAAGAACCCTGAAAGCCTCCAGATTCTCTGACATAATCGGATATAATTTACTGCGAATTGAGGAATCAGAAATTTCATTAAGCAGGTCAGTATAAACTGTCAGAGCTTTTTTAGAGATATTTTCTAACTCGTTGAAATAATTTTTGTAGTCCTCATTAGTAAACATCTCTTTGCCTCCTTACAATTTCATCGTTAACCCTACTTAGAATCTCTATATGTTTTGTCTTTGCGATTACCAATTTTTGAAAATATTCCACAATATTCTCCCTGTCATCCTTTTTTAAGTTACTAAAAAACATTGCCGCTGAAAGATGTTTATTCAACAAAGGAACAAGGCTCTGCTCTAATCTTATCAGCTCCTCTATTTGCTTCAACAATTTATCTTTCTTTATCATTTACGCATCCTCCTTCTTAATTTCTCTCTATCTTCCTCCAACGCCGTAACCAGACCTATGCTTGTCTCAAACCCTTTGCGGGTTTTCTTCTCGGATGACCAGATCACCTTTCCATCAAATACAGCAGTCTCGTTATCTGCTAAATTGAGTTTGCATATAATCAAAGTTCCGGGCTTAAGATGCTCCGGCAAGAATACAGAAAAACAGTCTTTCAAGGTCTGTTTACTTAAATCCTCTGTCGCAGTAACAGCTCCTATAATTTTATATTCAAATTTTACATCTCTCTGCAGTCTTTTACAATTTATTTTTGAGGTATCTTCCTGATTAAAATAAAATATACTGGATAAAACCCCAAAGTGGTAAAAAGCCCAGAATCCATTAACCAATAAAGCCGGTTCCCGTTCATAGACAAACCTGTTAGCCCCCCAGACAACCGCGATAAAATTCACGAAGAGCATAGTCAACTGCGGCCAGAGCTTTGAATACGGCAGGGCCCTGCCTTTGATCTTCTCAGTAATTCCAAACGTTACCTTTATTCCCAGTAAAGCCGATACTGCACCACGAATATATATGGAAAAGGCGATGATGCCCAACAATTGTCCGAGAAATAAATCTTTAAATTTGTAATTGCGTGTACTCAGTACCATATAGAAGACACTCATAGAAAGCACTATGTAAGGAATGAAGGCCAGAAAATAAATTTCCGGACTGGCGAAGAAAGAAGGGATTCCAAAGAAAAGATAAACAACAGGGCATATCATAAGAGCGAAAAAGGCAATGCCAATCAAATAATAAGAACTGGATAATAGATACTCCCACCATTGCTGAGACGTTAAGGAAAATGGCCTTGTTAAGAATCTAAAGAGAAGCTTTTTGAAAACCGCTATGGTACCTGTAGCCCAACGAAATTGCTGTTTAAAATATCCGAGCAGGTTTTCAGGCCCCATACCAAATACAGAGACATGGTTATAGTATAGTGATTTCCAGCCTTTAGAGTGTAACTTAACAGATGTTGCAAAATCTTCAGTAACAGTTGACTCATCCAAACCACCTATCTCTACAAGCGCATCCCTACGGAATACAATGTTTGTGCCACAGCAAAACATCGCATTCTGGCTGCTTTTGCCCTCGCAGATGTATTCATAGAAAACAGCCTGTTGAAATGCTGAACCACGCGCAACCAGTGTTTCTTTTATGTTGGTATAGAATTGCGGGGTCTGAATAAAAGCCAGCTTTTTGTCCTTTTCCATAATCGGTATCAAAACATTCAGAAATTCAGGTAAAGGATTTTGGTCTGCGTCAAAAATGGTAATGTATTTTTGATTTAGGCCTTTTAGACAATCATTGACAATACCAGCCTTAGCCCCATGACGTTCTTTTCGCCTGAATAAATTCAAATGGTAATCCTGCGCCAGCTCATCGGCCTCTCGCATATATTTCTCATCTGAACTATCGTCTAAAAAATAGACAGATTTATTACGGTAGTTCAGGCTGTTAAGCGAACGAAATGTGTTTTCTAAAATTTCTTTTGGCTCATGTCTGGCAGCAACCATAACCGCCACTGAAGGCTCCTCTTGAAGTCCTTGCTGTTGTGATAATGTCTTCGGCTGTGCGGATACCCTGAAAATGGTCAAGACATAGCCGAGGGTATGAACAAGAATAAAAAACTCTCCAAACATAAGCACGAAAGAGAAAGTTTTTTCTAAAGGTGTATAATCGGCAAATAGAAAAAGGGTTAGCCGAACAATAATATAACTTAAAATCGCTATTCCCGCGCATAAAACCAGCACGTTTAAAAAATCTCTTTTGTTTAGTTTCATCTCTTTAAATCCGTGTTAGAAATAATATTTTATTGACGCAATCAGGCGGCTATCTTTGTAAATATCACAGCTTGTATTCGTTATTGATCCTTGTACGTTGAAATTTAATCTTTTGTTTACATCCCAGTTAAGTCCTGCGCTAAATTTATGGCCGACTATATCCCCTGAATCCACAGAAACATCATAACCCAAATCATAATATAGATCATCCGCTCCAAAGAATATCTCCTCTTTATTTAAGAAATGCCTCCAATTAAGACTAACTTTATTCGTCCAGAAACTATGCGGTGAGAAATACTCAGGCATTTTTTCATCAAAAACCCTGTAGAAATATCTATATTTTACGCTAAACCTTCTGGGTTCAAGAGAAATATAATAAAGAAGATCTACCCCAGGTTCATCTCTATAATTCCCATCTGAATAATTTGAAAATAGATAATCCAAGCCTAATTTAAGCCTTCTATCTATATCTATCTCCAATCGCTCTTTATAATTATCGCTGTAATAATCACCCCTTATAACTGTGCTTGAATTCTCAAGACGCTCCCTCTCAAAAGAGAAATGCGATACACCTATATCAAAAACCCTGAAATTAAAATCTCCTCCAAATGTATGCATGGTATCTATATCTTTATTATACTCAATAAAATCATAGAATGCGCTTACTCGCCAGTCAGGAGACTGCAAATAACTAATTCCTATCATCCCTTCATTCTCCACCACATCACTAAAATCTGAAAAGCTTCTATTGGTAACTTTATATTCCGCATCTATCTGAAAATTATAGTCTAGGGGATATCTCAGCTTATTGAAAAAACTACGCCTCTTGATGTCATTTACCCTGTCTTGACCATCTGCTTCAAAAAATTCATAACCTGATTGTGAAAAAAGATGCGTTGATATAAGCTGTGCTTTTTGGAGTCCTTCTTTTGCCCTGAAATGAGCGGGTGATATAGTGAGTATTCTTTTATATTCTTTGATAGCCTTTTCCCACATGGACTGGTAAGAATAAATTTGGCTTAAATCGAACATGGCTTCGACATTTTGCGAGTCTTTTTCTATAAGCTCCTTATAGTAATTTATCGCATGCTTTACCCTGTTATCCCAATATGCCTTTTTTGCACGCATCTCCAGCGCAATTTGTTCATCATGTGCAATTTCCAGTATTTTCCTGTACTCTTTTATTGACTCTTCATACTTTCTGGCCCAACCCAAAATACGCGCCTTCTGTAACCTTATCTCTGAAGACTCTTTATCCTTAAGAATTTCATCGTATAATTCTAATGCCTCGTCGTATTTCTTATTCCAGCCTAATATATCGGCAAGCGCAGTCCTTGCTTTTATATTCTTGGGGTCGTTTTTTAAGACTTCTCTATACTCTGCTGCAGCGCTTTCATAGTCCCCGTCTGCTATATAGGCCTCGGCTAATAATGCCCTTATTTCTCCTTCATTGCTATTCTCCTCCTTTAAAAATTCCTTATAGATTTTAATAGCCTGTTCTGCCTGCCCGGAATACTGCATTGCCCTGGCAAGTAATAACTTTACCTTTTTATCTTCAGGGGTTATTTTTAAGATCCCGATTAGAATCTCTTTCGCTTCTTCAAATTGATTGTTCCAGATATAAACTTCTGCCAATTGCTTCTTGACATCAATGTTGTCTGTCGCTGTAACAACTTCTTTGTAAAGCTGGATGGCTTTATCATATTCTTTCTGCCAACTCAAACTCTGAGCCAATGATTCTTTTATTTTATTATCGTGCGGCTGAAGAGAAAGGATTTTTTGAAAGGTAATTATCGCCTTTTCGTAGACTTTAGTCCACTGATAGGAATACGCTAAATCTCTAAGCACATCGATCCGCGAAGATTTTATTGCAAGCGCCTTTTCATAGAATTCTGTTGCCTGGGCGAATTCACCCTTTTCAAATAATCTATGGCCTTGATAATAATTTATATCCGCTTGTTGAGTATTTTGATAAATCAGTGTTGTAACAGCAGAAATAACTATCAACACAAAGATAAAACAAATGATTTTTATATAGACTTTCATAGCTGGTATTATAGCAGGAAATCCTCACCTAGGAAACAGGGAGGTATAAACTATGGCGGGGACCTCCACTGCAACCGCCTGCTTTAGCTGGCGGTTTATCCTTTTCCTGTCATTGCGAATCCCGAAAGCCTTCGGAATGGGGTAGTAGGGGCTCAATATTTTGAGCCCAATCCCCTTTTCTTTTGAGATTTTTATGTAGGGGACAGACATGTCTGTCCTATTTGCTTTGTTAGGATTTACAATGTCATTCATTAACCAAACTTTAATACCAAGAGAATTAGCCAGTTTTTTAGCATAATTAAATTTTTCTTTTGTATCTTTTTCTCCATCTATAAAAAGCGCAAGACCTGGTTTTTTACCAGTTTCATAAGCGTAATGAAGAGCTTGTCCTATCCCTTCATGAAACTTATAAACATGGTCAACCTCTATGGCATATTCGTCAGTAAGAATGTCTACTCTGCCAAAAGTAACAGAAACCTCTAACTTGCCATGCGCATAAGCATCATTCCAAGCCGCTTGCCACTCTTTTTCAGAGGCAGCAAAGAGAGAAACAGAAAAGACGAAAAGCAAGAAAGCAAAAAAAAGTAAACGCTTTTTAATTAACATCTCAAAGAAAAGTTGTCTGCTTATTATTTTTTTTATTATCTCTTACAGCAGTTTTAAATGTGCCTTTTGTTGAAGTTGGAATGTTTATCATTTTATCCTCCAGCAGATCTTCAACCGTTATAATCTGAATTTTGTCGTAATTACTCCCAAAAAACTTTTCTAAATAATATCCCTGCTTTTTTGCAGTCTGTCTCATACCTGAGGTTATCTGTTCTTTAAAACAAACAAAAACTCCCACTCCTGCATTTTTTTCTTTAACTGTTGTGATGAAATGATTAACTTGAGGTAGATTTACATTCCCGCTTTTAACTTCTATTAAAACTGTTTCTTTTGTGCCTTGAATATCAAAAGTTAAATATCCATCAAACCCTATTTGAGTTCTTTGTTGATTTAGAACACCGTGAAGCATTACTTCTATTATCCATTCCTCAAATTTTAATCTCCCGCCCTTTGTACCTGTTGCCAGCTCTTTTGCTGATGCTATATCTTTGGGAAATCCAAACACTTCAAATGTATTTTTGACTTGTCGGCCATAAGTGTCTATTAATCTTTTTGTAATTAATCTTGTTGCTAGATGCGAGATATCAACTCCTATCCAATTTCGATTTAAGCTTTCTGCTACAGCTATTGTGGTCCCACAACCACAACAAAAATCTGCAACTAAATCGCCTTTGTTTGAGCTTGCCCTGATTATTCTCGACAGTAATGCTCTTGGTTTCTCTGTTGGAAACAATTGCTTTACTGGAGGAACTCTACTTATGTCCCAAACATCATCTCGAGGAACTCCCAATGATTCTCTGTCTTCTACTTGTGAGGGCAATCTATTACCATTTTTATCATAGCTAGAGATAATCTTGGATTTCCCAAACCTTTTGAGAGTAGAGCTTGTTCTCTCCATTAAATCAATTTTGTTAAAGACTCGACCGGTATTTTCTTCTTTTGAATAAAAAAGAAGAATGTCATGATTTCTTTGAAATTGCCTGTTTCCTGAAGGCCATTTTCTATAATGCCAGATAATTTCATTTCTAAAATTCTTTTTCCCAAAAATCAAATCACAAACTAATTTTAGATAATGGCTCATTGTAGGATCACAATGCAGATAAAAGCTTCCGGTATCTTTTAAAACTTTGTGCATATACCATATTCTAATTGCCATTATGGAGAGATAAGAAATAACCCCTTTTGAAAGTCGTATTTGATCAAGCGCATTTAGAAAATTGTATAAATCTAAATCAAACTCTTTTATTTCGTTTAGAGTATCTAAATACGATACATTACTCCAAGTATCAGCAAATGCCTCTTTTTGTGCTTTTGTATCGCTTAAATCAATGCTTTCAAAAAGGACGTTATAGTTTCTTTTTGAATTGAATGGGGGATCAATATATATTAAGTCTACTAATCCGCTTGGGTATTTTTCGTGCAGTTCTTTCAGAACGTCTAAATTATCACCAAAATATAATTTGTTCATAGGGCTCCATGCAAGCCCCAATAAAAAAAGGGGCGCAAACATCTATATCGGCCACTGACAAGTAAATCCGATAAAGACTGCCACCCCTCGCCATCCCGAAGGACAGCGATATGACAGCTTTACCCCACTTGTCAGTGAGAAGCCGAAGCTTCTTTAAGGTAAAAACTGAAAAACAATTAATTTTTAAAGAACAATGTTGCTAATGTGATAATAACACTTCGCAACTTACTTTGTCAAAAAATTTTCTGGGACTTTGTCTTGCTTTTGCAGGCGAATGTAGGAACTATGAGTTGAAAAGAGTCTAATGCCTATTTGGCGTCGCCTCAAAGGCTTGATTTGAGGGTCTTCAATTCCTGAAGATTCCCACAATCATGCAGATTGCACTCAGAATGATCAGGAGGAATCCGAGGAGATCACAAGCAAGGCCAAATAGATCTGGCTTACGCTCATTTGTTTCCATGAGAGCAGTTCCGCCAGTGTACACATTGGGAGGTTTGATCCAGCTTACAGTCTTGTGATTCTTCCATTCACCAATTCCGATCAAGAAAACCCCGAGAGAGAGCAATTGGAGCTGGCCATTGGTCATCCCCCCTTTGATCTCGACAAAGAGAGAGACAAGGAAAGCCACACCACCGAGGTATACGAAAACTTTATACCATGTGTCGAGCTTCAGATTCTTGAATGTGTCAGAAGGTGACATTTTATTCCTGTCCTCGAACGACCAAGCTTACTGGCAACAATTGAGCACAGCGGATTTGCCAGTCCAACTTCAACCGCTGGTTCGGCAAAATAATTTACGTCCCTTTGTCAGTTGCTCCATGCGATTTCTTTTCAAACGCCACTTTTCCTCAACCCTTTTGATCATTTTTGGGCGCATAAAAGATACAGAACCTATGTGCTCTCGTGTTGAAAGAGCCGTTCTGAAGTTTTGACCCTTAGCTCGTTTTAGCCTGGCCATATCTATTTGAAATTCAGAAAATATTTCTACATCATCAGGATCAATAAGGTGCCAGTTCTTTTCAAGTAAGTTTATAATTTTTGCATTGTTTTGCATAACCTCTGTGTCGATATAAGAATTTGCTTCTTCTAACATTGCAATAGCTTCTTTCTCGAAAGCCTTCATAGATCCACGAGCTACGTTTTTAACTTTAAACTCTTTATCAAAGGCTTTATGATAGTCTTTATAGAGTTCAAATAAGGCCTTGTTCAAACATGTAAAGTAATATAATGTCCCATACAGACCACCAAGCTGGTTTTGTATAATTTGTAATTCTCCTTGACGCATGCTATGCCATATTTGAAAAAGGGCAGTGACAACTGCTGCGCCAACACTACTCCCAAGAAGTGCTATAAGAAATGTCATCATAACTACCTTTTATTATGTCGACAAACATTAATCATCAAACACCCACTTTTACTTTGATACCACCCTACCTCAAATTACCCAAAATCTCAATAAATTTAATTAATGACATAAAAAAAGGGCACAAAATATTGTGCCCCTACAATTACATCCCCCTGAATCCCCCTTCAAAGTGGGAATCTCTACGTCAGCCAATTTAATTTTGGATTGGAGAATGACAAAGAGATTGCTTCGTTACTTCACTCCTAAGAATGAGCGGGCAAAACTCCTCTGCAGGTTTAACATCCCAATCCTCAGGACTTTTCCCAAAATTTATCAGCCTCATTTTCCATCTTTTCTAATCTTGTATAATAATCGGGAAATTCCTCTAAGTGCGCAAGCGCAATCTTCCCTGTCGTTAAAGGGTCATCATCAGTAACATTTGTTGCCAGACTAACTAAACCATGCTCTAACTCCACATCCATCCCAATACGAAACTGCTCCACGTCAAATTTATCCCATTTTATCCCCAGCTGCTCTCCAATTTTCTTTGCCTCATCAAAACTAAAACTTCTTTTACTGCTCATAAAAACCTCCTTGTTCTTGTTTATGAATAACGTACAGAAACTATTAGATCTCCCTTATGGTCACATGAATGTTTCATTTTCGTAATTCTAACCAATATTCTTGTAAAAATGAAAAAGCTTCCGCCATTGTCTTTTTCATAACGCCACAATCTTCTGCCATTTGAGCGTAGCTATTTTCCATTATCTTAGGAGGAATTTCTAACTCTTGAGGTATATCATGGGTGTTGCGCCGTTTAAACGTTGCCTCTATTGCTGATATTACCAATCCTTTATCAGGAAGACCCTGTTCAATAAGCAAAACTAGATCAACCAAATCCCTTATGCGTGAAAAAGGTCGTTTTTTACGAGGATATGAATACGCGTGTATCTTTTCAGCGAAATGCTGTTCAACAGGCAACATAGCAACACATGTCGGTTCTATTCCTGCAAACCCTAAAATATCATCACCCTTTTTCCATTCGGCCTCAGAAATTACCGCGTCACCTATGCCAACATCAATATGAAATCTTGTAAAAATTCGATTAGCAACTCTCGCCTCAACAGGATAGCGCCATCCACCATATACTGCCTGATCAAACTCTCTCATAGGAACACCAATATAAAACTGGAACCAATCTGACATATCTTTCTTTGCTTCTGCCTGAAGCAACTCGCGAATAGTATTTTCATCCAGGTCATTCATACGAGGTATTGAAAAGTCAATATCTTTAGTCGTCCGTGCAATGCTATGAAACCGAAATTCCAAAGCATAACCACCTTTTAACAACCATTGTTGATTTGGTCTATTTGGTTCAAATAATCGTGCGAGGAAACGATCAAATGTAACCCGTCTTCGCAAGCGATCTAAAGGGATCGATTGTTCACGTGTAATATTTCTAAGTCTATCCTCAAGAGCCCGCCTGAATGCGATCGCGTTTTTATACTTTTTGAAATCAGCTGTCATCATGCTTTCCCTGTCGACTTTTCATCTTTTTCAAAATCGTTATTATTTTTTTTCTTGCCTTCTCCGACATTTCAGCGCTTACAATATCAATAATCTGAATCATCCCTTTGTCGTAAGCCTCTTGAATAGCCTGTCCAAGATAATCCATGCTCAGATTAGCTTCGGCAGAATCAAGAATTGTTCGAAGAGGATTCGTAACAAAAAAACCTTCTCTTTGCTCCTTCTCGTCAATCGACACTCTCCCCTTGTGGATGACACATCCTTTAGGTGTTTTTTTTCTAAATCCAGGAGGAATTGTAAGATGAATTTTTGATGGCATAACATCACTGAGGTTCTGAATGCAAAGTGCTGACTCGTGTGAAATAATAGCTTGCGGCTCACTATTGCGATCTCTACTCCATAGAGACCACCTAACATAATCCTCATCAGGTGAATTTGGGAATTGCGCAAGTCGAAAAATGCCCCGATCAATCTCAAGCCAATCTCCGCTTTGCTTGTAATGGGTATGCATACGATAGGAAAATCCCGCGCCAACTGCCTGTTTTGCAGTAAAATAGCCCTGCTGAAAAGAAGCAACTTCAAATAGTTTCTGTTTTTTTGTGTTTTTCATAGTACATAACCCTTACATTATATGTAATATATATACTCCCTCAAGAGGTTTTGTCAAGCATTTTTATTACATTATATGTAATGTTTGTGCGCCAGAATACGAAAAACAGCCAATAACCGTTGTGTTCTTGTTTATAAATAACGTATAGAAACTATTAGATCTCCCTTATGGTCACAGGTAGGGCACATTCTACCGATGCCTTTCAATCTTAATTTCTGGCCATTTTTTGTGCCGGGATTTATTTTTAGTGTAATTGTTCTTGCATCGCTTAATTTAACTTTAACCTGACCTCCGTTCACAGCAAGATTTTGGGGAATCTTTATCTCTGCGTATGTATCTGTATCATGTTTTTGTTGACCCCCTGTATTCGCGAATTGATAAGTCGTATAGGCGCCGCCTTGATCGCCTTGTCCTGAATTTACCCCTTCAAAAATATCAGATAAATCATCAAAAGAGAAATATCTGTTAAATCCTCTTTGCTGTTGGGTCTCACGTGGTCTAGAGGCATGAAAATGCTTCATTAAATCTTCGAAATCAAACCCTGTTTGTGAAGCAAAATCTCCGGAGCCATGCCCGCTTCTAAATACATAAGCGCCTTTTTTATAATCATCGTATTCCTTGCGTCTTTTTGCGTCGCCTAAAGCGTAATATGCGGCTGCAATCTCTTTGAATTTCTCCTCGCATTCTTTTTTCTTTTCCTCCGGACATGTATCAGGATGATATTTAACAGCCAGTTTGCGGTATGCTGCCTTAACCTCTTCCTTGGAGGCATTCTCATTCACGCCTAAAATATTATAATAATCCTGAGCTTCCATGCTTATTCCTAATTTCTAGTTCATATTATATCAATTATACCAAATTATAAATAAAACAACATCTTTCAGATACGTCGAAGTGGAAATGACTTGATAAAAAAGACCCCAAAAACCTAGATAGAAGCCTAAAAAAAGGTAGAAAGAAGCAGGCTCTGCTGGTATAATAGCAAAAACAGAGCATCACCCAATGGGTGAAAAACGGAGATAAAGATGCTATTAACAAAAAAGATGTCACAAGTCAGA
>JAUWOV010000036.1 GCA_030611945.1 bacterium
TTGAAATCGTTCGCCATGTCGAAAAGCCATTTAATTCTCCCTCCTAAATATATCTTGTCTATTCAGTATATTATATGAATAAATACCCTATACTTCCAGAATAAACCTATTATGACACAGTCTCCAAGTCGGAGAATGACAAACGAGATTGCTTCAGGATTTCATCTTTCGCAATGACGGGAAATGGATATTCAGATGGGCAGCCGCAAGGGCTGCCCCTACAATAACCGCCAGCTAAAGCAGGCGGTTGAGGGAAAGAGAACAACAGACTGCTTCAGCTGTCTGTTGGAAATAAGCAAAAGTCAAAGAAAGCATTTGGGATTTGGGGTTCCCGGGGTTCCCAATGACAGAATTTTATGGTTTTTTGCAGAGATAAGTGATATCGTGTTATTAGTATGAAATATTCGAAGCATTTTGAAGATATGCTGCTGGAGCGAAAGATTGATGTTTCATGGGTAAATGCAACTTTAGGAAAGCCCGAAAAGGTTGAAATACATAAAGACGGGACAAAACATTTTATTCGAAGAATTGAAGAAAATGACAATAGATATCTAAGAGTTGTTATTAATGAAGTAACGACTCCTGCAAGAGCAGTTACAGCATTTTTTGACAGAAGATTAAGGAGAAAATCATGAGACTAAAAGTTGACAAAGAAAGTGATGCGCTATATTTTCGACTGGATGAAGATAGAATTGTAGAATCAGAAGAAGTGCAGCCAGGTGTTATTCTTGATTATGATAAAGATGGTCGCGTAGTTGGGGTAGAGTTGTTAGGAATTGCTGCCAGAGCCAGCAAAGAAGATCTCTCTTCATTGCAATTTCAAACGGTTTGACTATCAGTAGGATATAAAAGGGACACCGACTTTTTTTTAATCAGCTCTCAAATCTTTAAACGTCTGGATTCCCACTCTGCATTGATCAGAGGATCGGATAATGACAAATGAAATTTCCAATGAGAAGACATAAAAAAGTAGGACTTGCTCTAGGAGGCGGGGCTGCAAGAGGGCTGGCTCATATCGGAGTTCTGAAGGCTTTAGCGGAAAACAATGTTCCTATTGATGTGATAGCCGGAACAAGTATTGGAGCATTAGTGGGTGTCTGTTTTGCTAAAGATGGCGAAATAGATACTCTTGAAGAGATCGTATTAAACATAGATTGGAAACAATTAGCCCTTTTAGTTGATCCGAATTTAGCTCTATTGAAAAAAGGATTTATTCACGGAGAAAAGATTAAAGAGCTTCTGTGTTCCATTATCGGAGACATAGAATTCAAGGACTTAAAAATTCCATTTAGAGTTATAGCTACTGATGCCACTACAGGGGAAGAAATAGTGATTGACGGCGGTTCTGTAGCTGAAGCTGTGAGAGCAAGCATTTCAATTCCGGTGTTGTTTACGCCTGTAAAATTTGGAAACAAGTTTCTAATAGATGGCGGTATGGTAAATCCTGTTCCTGTTGATACAGCTAAAAATATGGGGGCAGAATTTGTTATTGCCTGTAATGTAATACCAGAACCGCAAAAAAGAAAGCGAAATTATATGAAAAACAAATCCATGACAAAATTAACTAAAAAAATAGATCCGAACACTCCTAATATTGTTGACGTTCTAATAAATTCATTCTATATCATGGAGCATAGAATAGCGGTTTTAAATTTAAAGAAAGCTGACATAATAATTAATCCTGAAGTAAATGACATATCTATATTGGAATTCTACAAAGGAGCAGAAGCTATTTCAGAAGGGTATAAAGCAGTATTAGATGCGCTGCCAAAAATCAAAAAGCAAGCTAATATATGTTAAAAAGAATCTTCGTATTCACCTTACTCTGTATATTCCTTACAGGATGCATCACCTCCTTGAGACTTACCAGAAAAGAAAGTAAAAATAACAATGTTTTTGAAGAGTTTGGAATAAAATATAAACCTGATTATATAGTATCCTCTTTTCTTTATAAAAATCCTCCTAAGATTGTGACAATACTTCCATTCAAAAACATTACAAGAGAAATAAGCAAAGATGGCAGTATTCAAATAAAAAACAACAATCTTCCGGAATCTATATCCGATACACTCAGAGACACCTTTTTTAGACATATAAGCACAAAATCCTATACATATATGAAACTTAAAAGTAGCGATGCTTTACTTAAAGAACAAGGTTTGATAAACCCCGATAAGCTCTTCAAAAAATCAGCACAGAAAATAGGGAGAAATTTATCTACCGATGCCCTGATATATGGAAAAATCACTCATTACAGAAAATTCTATGGAGTAATTTATTCCCAGATAGGTATTGGAGTTTCTGTAAAAATGGTTGATTCACACACAGGCAATTTATTATGGCAGGCAAGCGATATAGCCACAAGTCATGAAGGCAGACTATATATCTCTCCACAGGACTTAGTGATGGGTGCTATTGATTCAGCTTTGCATATGAGAAAAACATGGATACATCGAGTTTCTGATCAGCTTTTCAGAGATATATCCCTGACACTGCCGGATGTAGGTACTCCGGTGATTCCCACAGTTATCATAAATAATAAAACTGCTTCAATTTACTCAGAACCATCAAGTAATGCAGAAATTATTGCAAGCGCGTCCAGGAAAACAAAATTTGATATGGTCAGCAGATTGAACGACTGGTATTTTATAAAAATCGCTGAAAATAAGTTTGGATGGATTTATAAAGAGGACATTGTTCCTCATTTTATCAATATTGAAACAGCAAAAAAATTGCAGCGTCTTAGCGAAAAACAAGTTACTACTTATCCAACCAAGACAAGAAAAATTAAACAGAGATACTCAAAGAAACAACCCGCTAGATACTATATGGTTAAAAAAGGAGATACATTACACAGCATAGCAGGGAATCCCGATATATACGGAGATAGATCAAAATGGAAACTAATTTATGATGCGAACAAGGAAAGAGTCCCGCAAATCAATCTCTTAAATTCAGGCCAGATTCTAATAATCCCTCACTGATGTTATAACTACTTTTCAACTATAGTCTCTTCAATCTTCATTCCAAAATGCCTGCCTGATTTCTCTGTGTGCCCAAGCACTTCATCTCCTGGCTTCAAGCTGACGACAGAAACTGGTTTTCCTTGCGGAGTTACTAATCTTATTGTTTCTGCATTTTGCAGGACAAGTGATACTTTCTGTTTGCTACAGGTTCCTTCCACAAGAAGCATAGGCCTTTTCTCAATCTTTATTCTACCAACAATTACATCCTGCGTTTTTCCTTCCCAGTTTACAATCAGCGCCTTATCCCCTGCTTTAAGATCCGAAAGATACCGTGTTTTTCCCTCTGTAACCATCACATATGCATGCACTCCCCCTGCATTTACACGAAAAGGTCTCTGGTCAACATATGGATTTTCTACTGATTCCGAATGCAAGAGAAACATGCCTGAGCTCGTATTGCCAACCAGCATTCCTTCTCCGATGATCATATTGGTGCATGTATCTATGCAAACCCTATCTCCAGTTCCTAATGGTTTTACAGACTTGATCTTTATTGTCTTGAGTGATATCAAATTTTTCTTTACTTTTAGCTGATTAATTACTTTTCTTAATTCAGCAGGTTTTTTTATATTCAGCAAAACGCCGTCTACTCCTTTTTCAAGAGTGTTCAGCGCCAACTCTGCTTCTTCTAAATTTCTTACCTCCGCTATCAAGCCTTTTGTTTGAGCAATAAGATTTTCCATAGGAATAATCTTCCAGTCATGTGTCTTAATAACTATCCATTTATTATGTATTGCTGCCGCTCTGATTTCATCCTCTTTTCCCTTAATCTCTATTTGCGCAACATCCTTGCCTATTCGCAGATCTCCGTCCTCAGAAACCGTTTGTATCTTTCCGAGTTCCTTTACCTTCCCGTTAAACCCATTATTAATAACAACAAAATCCGCCCCGCATTCCAGAGCTGTAATAACAATCTCTTTATTCCACGGTCTCGCATCTACCCAAACTTGTTTCATTATTTATTTCCTTAATTTAAAATTCCTAACGCTTCCTCTACAGAGACATCTTCATGAACAATTTTGCATATTGCCTCAACCATCTTTTTTGGGCACTTATGCTGAAACGCATTTCTGCCGATAGAAACCCCTGCTCCGCCTGCTTCCAGTGAGTTTTTAACATTTTCAAGCACTTCGCTGTCATTAGACGCTTTTTCTCCACCTGCAATAACTACCGGTATCGGGCATCCTTCAACAACCTCAGAAAAAGTCTCCTTTGAACCTGTGTATGTAACCTTAACAATATCTGCTCCTAATTCTGCCGCAATCCTCGCTGCATGTTTAACCCCTTCAACATCTGACTCGCTCTTGACCTTTTTCCCTCGCGCATACATCATTGCAATAAGAGGCATACCCCAGTTCATACATGCAACGCTGACACTGCCAAGATCCCTCAGCATCTCTGCCTCGTTCTCAGCCCCAATATTTATATGAACAGATACTCCATCAGCGCCCATTTTCAGAGCATTTTCAACTGTGTTCACCAGAACCTTTGCGTTCGGGTCAGGACTCCACACAGTACTGCCTGAAAGGTGTAGAATTAACCCTATATCCTTACCATGTCGTCTATGACCATGCTTGGGAAGACCAATATGTCCCAAAACTGCATTTGCGCCGCCTTCAGCAATGTCATTCACCATATCCCGCATATTCTCAATTCCCTTGATTGGTCCTACAGTTACACCATGATCCATTGGCACAATAACGGTTTTTCCACTGTTTCTATCAATTATCCTCTCTAAACGTATACTCTTTCCTAATCTGGACATACTACGATCTCCTTTATATTTGGCACAATCCGCATGATATTAAATTTAACGTGTTGTGTCAAATTTCTCATAATCCTGCCAGTCTAAGAATTTTATGACAAATTGAATCAATTTCCTCATCTGCATCACTTGTTTCTATCCACTTAATCCGAGAATCCTTATTGAACCATGTCATTTGTCTTTTTGCAAAATGGCGTGTGTTTCTCTTGAGAAGCACTTTTGCTTCATTGAGACTACAATGTCCGTTTATATATTCCAGAACTTCTTTATATCCCAAACTCCGCATAGGCAAAAGGTCTTGGCTATATCCTTTTTTTATAAGCTGCCTAACTTCTCCTGTGAATCCCTTTTTGAACATCAAATCCACTCTGCTCTCAATTTTCCCATAGAGATTTTTACGTTCCGTCTTAAGACCTATTATACAATATCTACAATCTATGGACTTGGCTTTAGCTTTACTCTGAAGACTTGAAATAGTCTCTCCTGTTGAGAAAAAAACTTCCAGAGCTCTGATTATTCTTCTCCAGTCATTTGGATGAATCCTTGCTGCAGCTATAGGGTCAACTTTTGCAAGCTTTTCATGCATATAACGGGAACCCTTATCTGCCAGCTGAGTTCTTACTCTTTTTCTAACAGTCTCTTTGACCATAGGTTCAGAGAAAAGACCATCAATTACAGCTCTTATATATAAACCTGAGCCTCCGACAAGTATTGGAGTTTTGCCTGAGTTAATAATTTTGTTTATTTTATCTCTTGCCATTTTTGCATATTCCCCTGCGCTGAAATATTGATCAGGAGAAATAATACCTATCATGTGATGAGTAACCGCTCTTCTCTCTTCTCTTGAGGGTTTTGCCGTTCCAATATTCATGTATTTATATACTTGCATGGAATCTGCTGATACAATTTCCGACGGAAAGAATGTAGAAAGGCTTACAGCAATTTTACTTTTGCCTACACCTGTAGGGCCTACAAGGACTATAATGGAGGGATTCATCTATTTATATCTAAAACCAATTCTCCTACGCTCTGGTACCTTTTTGCAAGATCAAGATTAAGAGCTCTTAGAATAATATTTTCAAGACCCTTAGACACCTTCTGATTATAAAATCGTGGTGGTTTAATAAGCATATTCAGTTGCTGAACAGCAATTTTATGTAAAGAGTTTCCCTCAAACGGTCTCCTGCCTGTTGCAAGTTCATATATAACAACACCTAGAGAGTAAATATCGGATCTCTCATCTCCTCTATATCCTTTCACTTGTTCGGGAGACATATAATGCGGCGTACCAGCCCTCTCTCTAATCCTTGCATTAGACTTGTTTTTTTCATAAGCCAAACCAAAATCTATTATTTTCACATCCATATCCTTTGTCAAAATCATATTTCTGCTTTTTATGTCCTGATGGATAATGCCCCTTTTGTGAATATATCCAACTGTCTCGCATACACCAAGAATTATATCAATATAATCTTTTAAGAGATTATGATGCGTTTTTATCAGCTCTCTGAGATTGTGTCCGTCAAAATATTCCAGCACAATATAACAAATATCATCTTCTCTGCCAAAGCCATACACTTTAGAGATATTTTTATGATTTAATTTCTGAATTATCTCGGCTTCATAAAAAAATCTATTGATACGCCTCTTGTCAGTATCCGGTTTTACTTGCAGTATTTTGATTACTACATTTCTCTTGTCTTTAGTCCCTAAATAAACATCTGTAAGACCGGTAGAAGCAAGATGTTTACTTATTTTGTATCCTGATATGTATGTTCCAATCATAATTTATAACTGTTGTTGTATTTTTTTTATTATATCGGTTGTTGAATGATTTTTTCTATCCCCGGTTATTGCAATCTGCCCGCCATATGAAAGAACAATCTCTCGTTCTGGCACAGTCTCAACTGTATAATCTGTTCCTTTTGTATGTATTGCCGGTTTTATAATCCTTAACAAATTTTCTACAGTAGGGTCTGAAAAAGGTACTACATAATCCACGCATTCCAAAGCTGCTACAATCTCTATTCTATCTTCCTCCTGCATAATTGGTCTGCCCTGCCCTTTCAATTGCGATTCCGATTTATCATTATTAATCCCTACAATCAGTATATCGCCCAAAGACTTTGCTCCTTCAAGATATCTGATATGTCCAACATGAAGAACATCAAAACAGCCATTTGCAAAAATTATTTTTTTATTATCTTTTTTAAGTTTTTTTATCAGATTGGGAAGTTTGTCTAGGCTACAAATTTTCTTCATCATACACCGATTATTTTCCGAACCATCATTGATAATGTTTTGAACATAACTTGTTGCATTCTAAACAGTTTTGAAGTTTTATATTTCCGAACCTTTCCCTATGATTCGGAAATAGTATACAGAACCGAGGCAACCATATCAAATTTCATTCAAGATTTTTATCAAACAGGTGTCTCGACCTGTAGTTAAGTAAAAAAACGGGATGTGCCTCTATTTACTCTATTTACCCATTTCGTAGGCAAAACTCAACTAAGTCTTCAATGGCTGTCTGTGCCAGACACATTCTTGTATCTGCGCCGCCATAATAAATATTTAATTTACCATCAGTGGTTTCAACTGCACCTGCAGTAAAAACAACGTTCGGAACTTGACCGATACATTCATAATTTTTTTCAGCGGCTAGAATGAATTTTTCAGGAGCTTTTAGAACAATTGAAGGATCTTTAAGATCAAGAAGCATTGCTCCAAGATAATAATTTTCAGTGGATGCTGTATGGCAAGTGGCATGGTAAATCTCCAGCCAACCCTTGTTTGTTTTAATCGGAATAGCCCCTGCGCCATTTTTGCGTCCACCCCATCCTAAGACAGGAATTTTTAATGGTTTTGCATTTCCCCAGTAGATAAGATCAGGGGAATAATTAATCCACATACTGCCGGATCCATTAATACTTTGCGGGCGATCGATTCTGACATAAAGTCCATTGATTTTCTCAGGAAACAGCACACTGTTCCTGTTAGACGGCATTGAAATCGAACCAACCGGCTCAAAATTAATAAAATCATCAGTTTTTGCCATTGCGGAACAGCAGCCAAACTTCATCCATGATGCATGACAAACATAATATGTTCCATCAAGCCGTGTGATTCGCATATCAAAACGGTGTCCTCCCCACTCTTTCTCCAACTCGGCAAGAGGATAGTTAATAGGATCGGGATTAACCTCAAAATTTACTCCATCCTCACTTAAGGCTGTATGAAAATAAGTCTTACGATCATATTTTTCTACTCTTAAAAGCATTAAAAAACGACCGTTAAAATATGTCGCTCCGGCATTGAAAACCGAATATGTTTCAAACGGCATATCTTCAGGACTGATAATCGGATTCTTCTCATGTCTAATTAGCGGTGATTTCATCTCTATCCCCTTTCTGTTAAAGTTTGTTTAAATATGTGTTATAGTTTAGCTATCAAAAGTTAAATTTTTCAACTTTTTTACGTTTTTACTTTATATGTAGAAACGTCACAACAACTCAAGCTCTCTGCCACCTCCTTTTCAGCTTGATTAACCTTATTATATAATATCATAACACAACTTCTTCAAATTCCACTTTATTTCCCATCACTAAGCTCTACCCCCCCCTAAAACGGTAGCGGAAGAGCTTGTAGCCTCTCTCTTAAAAAACCAACTTTTCCCTATTCTTGCCGACATTAAATAATTTTCGGTTGTCAATATAATATTTTTCATACGACTAATTATGATTATTCTTTATAAGCTTTTCTAAATATCTTTTCCCCTCTACATAAGCAGTATTTGGATCATCTACGATATTAACTTCTATATCTAAAGCCTCTTCATAACCGACTTCATTGAAAGCACGCAATGCCTTATCCCATTCGATTTTCCCCTTTGGAGGCATCCAATGGTCATCTACGCATCCATCGTTATCGCAAATATGAGTTCCAAAAATCCGTTTTCCTAATTTATATACAGCTACATGCACGGGTTCCTTCTGAACAAAAATATGGCCTGTATCCAGTATAAAACCAAGATTAGGATTATTATCAAGGCAAGAAAGAAGACGCAAAAAACTATCAGTTGTACAAATCACACCATAAGGAACCGCCTCAATTGCAAGCTTCATACCCGCATCCTGTACAATTTTTAAACATTGACTGGTGGTATCCACATAAGTGTCCCACGCCCTCTCCCAATTCACTCCTGAAGGAGAGTCAATAACAGGTTGAATAGCTCCAGGATATGTCTCGTAATAATCAGAGATTAATTCAGTAGACGGGGCGGCAGGAATATTAAAAACCTCGACAATCCCAAGCTTTTGGCAAATTTCAACCAGTTTTTTCAATTCTTCCAGCCCCTGATTAATTCGTTTTTTGTCTAAACTAGAAATATCTGTCTTCGCGGAATGAGCAATAAACTGGCTGCTTTCCATTTCTAAGTTCTCGTAGTGATCGTGAATTCAAGAGATGTTTTCATTAGTATAGATTTCTATTTGTTCTTTTGAATATGTCTCCAACTGGAAGCCGCAAAATCCCATATCTTTTCCCATCGAAACAAGCTGAAGTATTCTTTTAAGTGTTATATGCTCACCAAAATGAGCAAAACCAAAGGCTGGACTAAGCCCGATTTGCATTTTTCCCCCTTTATTTAGTTTGTATGCGAAACTTCTACCAAAATATCTATGTTTTCAGGGGGAGTATTCTCATTCATTCCTCCTCCTGCAGAAAGCATAAATCCTTTCCCATTTTTACTTGAGGCAATACATTCTCTTGCTGCCAGTTTAACTTTATCATGATCGCCTGATTGCATTACTTTAACCGGGCATAAATTCCCCAAGATACAGCAGTGACCACCTATTTGCAACAGTGCCTGTGCTAAATCCGTTGTTGGGCCTATATTGAAAACATCTATTCCCGTCTGCCCAATTAATTCTATGACATGGTCGGATTTAGTATCACAATGAAAGACCATGATATGATCTTTAAAATATTCCCTTATCCTGCAATGATAAGGGAAAAGAAATTTCTTATATATATCCGGCGATATAAGACCTGAAATATCATCAGTTAACAAAATACCCTCTGCTTCCGACAGCACATCTTTTTGTGCCTCCAACCAGATAATTATACTTTGAGTAGCTTTCTCCAGTAATGCATTAGCCAAATTGGGTTTTAAATATAAATTAACCAAAAAATTATTTAGTCCCCAGAGATGAGAAGCTAACTCGCCAGGCCCATTACTGTGAAGAAAATGAAGATTGTCAGTAAATTCTCTTCTTTCTCTAAACGTCTTTAACGTTTTCAGATACCATGGCATTAACCCGTCTTCTTTTGGATTAGGAATATTTAATGTTTCAATGTCCTTGTCTTTTTTAATAACGTACTGCTTTACCTGAGGCATAGTATCTCTTTGCCAAGAAATAACACCACCAAAACTACCAAATAATCCTGCCCCATAATCAGGCCAGCAACCTGGAATAAACAATACCTCAGGAAACCTTTTAAATGCCTGTAATTCAACTTCTATTAGTTTCTCAGGATTGTACAAGCACTCAAAGAGCTCCACGCCAGCCAAAGAGGCAAAAAAACGAGGTGTGCCTAATAGAGCCACCGGAACAGAATCGATCTCTTTATGTTTTACTGAATTTAGGAAACGTTCCCAGGCATTCATATTTCACCTACTTTATTTTCCGTTATCATAACTTCCTTGCACCACAGACGGGCTGAAAACATAAAAAACTTTCAAATCTTTATCAGTTGTTGCTTCAAGAGAATGTTCAACCCCTTTTGGTACAAACATAAATGTCCCTCCCTTAATTCGTTCTGGTTTCCCCTCAAAATACATATTCCCCTCACCTTCAAGAACATATAATATCTCTTCTTCTTTTTCATGCACATGAGAAGGAGCATGAGCATTACCGGGAAAAACAGCCACTCCTGCGCACATATTTTTTGTTCCCATATTATCAGGTCTTACGACCATTTTGTGCTTACGTCCGGGGAGAGCTTTCGTTATAACTTTACTTTCGTGAATGGTAAATCTTTGCATAAAGTCACTCCTTTTTATTTAATAAACTTTTAGTTTGTTTGACAATATTTTCAACTGTTAATCCTGCTCGCTGCAGTAATGATTGATGACTTCCAGAGTCACTAAAGTAATCTGATACACCAAGTATTTTCATTGGCACAGGACATTTTTGAGAAACAACCTCAGCTATTGCGCTTCCAAGACCTCCATAAATATTATGTTCTTCAACTGTCATTACAGCGCCACATTTTTTAGCCATGGAAATTACTGCTTTCTCAGGAATAGGTTTTACTGAAATAATATCATGAACAGTAACTGATATGCCCTCTTTTTCAAGTAAATCTGCTGCTACAACAGCCATATGAGATGTAAAACCATTACTGAAAATAACTATATCATTCCCATCCTTAAGCCGATTCCCGCTTAAGACATCCACCTCAGAAGCTTTAGAATAAATAACAGGTTCATTATCACGAAGCACACGTATATAAACAGGCCCTTTGTGTTGAGCCGCCCATAAAACACATGCTTTACAAGAGGTAGCATCTGAAGGAGCTAATATTGTCATATTTGGAAGACCTCGCATAGTATTAATGTCGGCAATGCATTGATGAGTGGGACCATTTTCCCCAGTACAAAGCCCCCCATACGGTGCGCCAATTTTTACGTTCATATTGCCGATACAGATAGATGTTCTTATTTGTTCGCAGGGGCGCATACTTGCAAAAACCGCTAATGTTGTAGCAAACGGAATCTTACCGCAGCTAGCAAGTCCTGCAGCAAAACTCATCATATTCTGTTCTGCTATTCCCATATTGAAAAAACGGTCGGGAAATTTCTCGGCAAATAAAGATGTCTTAGTTGCCTTGGACAGATCACAGTCAAGGACAACCACATTCTTATTTTTTTGCCCAATCTCTACAAGCGATTCACCATAAGCGCTTCGCATAGAAGCTGTCTGCATTTTCCATATCCTTTTTCATTTGTTTACATTTCTCAGCCAGTTTATCTCTATCCATCAAACTATGCCACAGATAATCATTCTCCATAAAACTCACACCCTTGCCTTTAATGGTATTAGCTATGATTACAGTCGGAACTTCTTTAGTATTTCTTGCTTTTTCAAAAGCGGGAAGGATCTCATTTATATTATGTCCATCAATCTCAATAACATTCCAATTGAAACCTTTCCACCTTTTAACCATTGAACCGGGTGAAAGAACCTCATCAACGCTGCCGTCAAATTGAAGGCGATTATAATCAACAATAGCTAACAAATTATCAAGTTTAAAATGTGAAGCGCACATTACAGATTCCCAGACCTGTCCTTCGTTCATCTCCCCACAGCCCAGCATTACATATGTCCTGTAGAATTTTCTATCAATTTTAGCAGCCACTGCCATACCTGCTCCAACAGATAATCCCTGTCCTAAACATCCGCTTGTCATGTCTATACCCGAGGTATGAATTTCAGGATGACCTTGAAGAAAGCTTCCTGCTTTGCGCAGTGTTTTTAATTTCTTAACGGGAAACACTCCCCGCCGCGCTAGTGCCGCATATAACACAGGACAGGCATGACCTTTAGAGAGAATAAACCTATCCCGATCCGGCCAATCAGGTTCCTCCGGACGAATGTTCATCTCTTTAAAATATAGACAGGTTATTATATCCGCGGCAGATAAACAGCCTCCTGGATGACCTGAACCGGCATTAGATATCATTCGCACAACATCATAACGCAAAAGCTGCGCCCATCGTTCCAATTCTTTTGTTTTATCTATCATCTTTTCTTCTTTTTTCTGCCTACTACTTTAAAACAGCCAGAGATAATATCATCTACAGACATTTTGTATTTTTTGAGAAGTAATTCATACTCTCCTGATTCAGCAAATGTATTTCGAAGTCCGATTCTCTGAATTGGAATAGGATAGTTTTCACCTAGAAATTCCGAAACAGCGCTTCCAAGTCCACATTCAACCTGATGGTCTTCAACTGTAACTACTCCTCCTGTTTTTCTTACAGAATCAAGAATAATAGACTCATCTAAAGGTTTAATTGTATGCATATCAATGACTTCCGCCAAAATTCCCTGTTTTGAAAGAATATCCCTAGCATCCAAAGCCTTTGAAACCATATCTCCAATGGCAATTATAGTAATATCCTTTCCTTCGCGTAAAAGTATCCCTTTCCCTATTTTAAAGCTTGTTTCTTCATTATAGATTACAGGAACCCCATCTCTTGTAAGACGTAAATAAATAGGTCCATCCCATTGTGTTGCTGCAATAACCAATTCCCTTGTTGAGACTGCATCAGCAGGCATAATAACAGTCATTCCAGGGATTGTTCTCATTATGCCGAGATCCTCGGTTGCCTGATGAGTAACCCCATCGTTTGCTGGGGTAATTCCTCCATGGCTTACACATATCTTTACATTCACATGTGGATAAGCCACAAAAGTGCGCACTTGTTCACATGCCCGCATACTTGCAAAAACTGCATAGGTAGAAACAAATACAATTTTCCCACAGGATGCTGCGCCTGCAGCTATCGCCATCTCATTTTGTTCCGCAACTCCAATATTAAAATAACGTTCAGGAAATTCTTTACCAAATATTGCGCTTCGGGTGCTTTTGCCAATATCTGCTTCAAAAACAACAATTTGATCATTCTTCCGCCCAAGTTCCACCAAAGTATCTCCATAAGCATTACGCGTTGGAATAGAATCGCCTAATTTATACATAGTTATGAACCTCTAATCTCTTCAAGCGCAATTTTAAGCTGTTCATCATCAGGAGCAAGTCCATGCCAATCAACCTTATTTTCCATAAAACTTACTCCCTTTCCTTTTATTGTATCTGCAACAATTACTGTAGGTTTATTATGTGTTTCACGCGCTTTTGCAAATGCTTTAATAATTTGATTAAAGTCATGACCATTAGTTCTTATTACATTCCAGTTAAATGCCTCCAATTTATCTACGATGGGTTCAAGTGGCATTACTTCGTCATTATCTCCATCAAGCTGAAGTTTGTTATAGTCAATAATTACGACCAAATTGTCCAGCTTAAACTTGGTCCCTGCCATGAACGCTTCCCACACTATACCTTCATCTAATTCCCCGCAACCCAGCATTACATATACACGAAAATCCTTTTTATCCAATTTACCCATAAGCGCCATGCCAATACCTATAGACAAACCGTTTCCAAGTGAACCTGTAGTAAAATCCACTCCCGGAGTTTTTTTCATATCAGGATGTCCTTGAAGCCGACTGTTTATTTTTCGGAGAGTTGCAAGCTCTTCAATTGGGAAAAATCCTTTCATGGCCAGAACGGAATAGAGGACAGGGCAGGCATGCCCTTTTGAAAGAATAAACCTGTCTCTGTCGGGATCTCTTTGGTTATCCAGATTAATGCGCATTTCATGACAATAAAGCGTCGTAATTATTTCCGCTGCTGACAATGCGCCTCCAGGGTGTCCTGACTGTGCAGCATGAATCATCTTGAGAATATTTATCCTCAACTCTGTTGCTTTCTCTTCTAAAAAACTTACTAAATTTTTATTGATTGTATCAACCATTTAAATTCTTCTATATTGCCTGCAACTTCATACCAATCTTAGCTTAATAACTGTATCGTAAGGGTCTATCTGTTTTTTAGGTAAGTCTTTAAGAAATAAACGCTCACCATTCTGAACAACGGAAACTTTCTCGCCCGTGGCCAAGAGATGAGCTGATTTTATCTTTCTCTTAACCGGTGCAATACATATTTCTTTCCCAGGACATCTAAAAACATGGAGATAAACTGTATTTCCCTTAGCAGTAGTTAGCCCGACCATTCCTCCCCTAAATGGAGCACTCCTACATCCATAAATAGACTCACTATTCACTTTCATCCATTTTCCAATCTCTTTAAGCCTTTTTACCGAAGGCACAGGTATTGTTCCATCCTGTTTCGGTCCAATATTAAGCAGAAAATTCCCACTACTACTTACACAGCGAACCAAGTCCTGAATAAGCTGTCTTGTGGATTTCCAGTTACTATCTGCCTTTGAATATCCCCAGTTATCATTCATCGTCACACAAGATTCCCATGGTCTATCTGGAGCACGAATTTCCGGAGCAGCTGTTGGAATATATTGTTCTGGAGTAGCAAAATCTTCAGGTAACTTGGAACGGTCATTAATTAAAACCTGCGGCTGTAACTTTCTAACCATTTTGTTTAGTTTTTTGGACTGCCAGGCTTCTTGCAAAGTAAAATTATCCCATGCTCCTGGCCTATCAGGTGGAGGGAGTGGTGCACCGTCATACCACAAAACATCAATTTTTCCATAATTTGACATAAGTTCCTTTACCTGACTATGAACATACTCAACAAGTTTTTTCCATTCCTTCGGATTCTTCATTGGTCCGTTAAAGAAAGCAGGATATCTCCAGTCACGAAGGGAATAATAGATGCCGATTTTTATCTTGGCTTGCCTGCAGGCTTCAACAAATTCAGCGACAAAGTCCCTTTTTGAACCGGTTTTCACAGAAGTAAAATCAGATACATTACTATCAAAGAGGGAGAAGCCATCGTGGTGCATTGCAGTAAACACAATGTATTTCATTCCAGCTTCTTTTGCCAGGGAACACCATTCATTGACATTAAATTTTCTTGGGCTAAATTTTTTAGCCAATAAGGCATACTCCTCCTTTGGAATCTTCTCAAGATCCATTACCCATTCACCCCTGGCGAGGATTGAATAAAGCCCCCAATGAATAAACATCCCAAATCTTGCCTCTCCAAACCATTTTACCCTTTTCGTTTTCTCTGCTTTCTTCAAATTATTCTCCATATACCTCTATCTCCCATATCTCAACAACTTTTCCTTTCAATATCTTTCCACCTTTTACCGCCAGAGGCAGTAATCGCAGCCTTTTGGTTTCTACTAATGGAAATTTAATGGTTTGTACTTCCCTGCGGAGATCATGTTTATTCGTTTTCACATTCGCAACTCTTACCCATGCCCCATCTTTCTCCACCTCAATCTGTAGTAGGCTAATATTTGAATCTATTACTACCTTGCAAATATTCTCCTGTTTAGCAAATATTATCTCTACCCATGAAGGCTCCTTCGGCTCGCCATACCACGACGTCCCCTTAATACCATCAATAATGCGTTCTGGTAAGGGACGAGGGAAATTAAAGCGAATAAACCAATTCGGGGAGACTTTCACCGTCGTACCCAATGTTTTGTGGGCAAGGTTACCTGGCTTGATGATTGTGCTACAGGCAGATTCAATCTCCTTAAGTGCATCGGCAATCTCCAACCTGCAGGCAACAGATTTATCAGTAGTGTAAATGTGTGTATCGTAAGGCTTAAACGAATCGGCAAACTTACCAGACTTTATTTTAATATTACGACCTTCACCAACTACAAAAAGGTCTCCATCCTTTAGATCGACAGCATTAAACGTTATTTTTCTTCCTTTATCAGAACTGCTGACAGCAAAAAGATAAGAATCTTTGCCCACCTGCCTGCGGCTTAAATGTAAATTCTGGTGCTTGCCATTACCTTTGATAGCGATAAATTTATCAGGAGATTCAGGGGCAAATATTGCCTCACGCAGCAACTGAGCCTCTTCTGACAGATAAGCCAGTCCTATCTTTACATGAGGTTCTATCCAATAGCGACAATACCAGAAAAACCCTTTAGCGCCGGCAATTGCCGCCTGATACATCTGGTTGCGCAGTTCAATAAAGGATGGCGGGCGTTGATCTCGGAGGCCAAATGTATCCCAACTAAACGCCTGTAACACTACCCAGACAGGCTTACGTCCTTTGCTGACTCTAATGCACTCTTCCAAAAGTTGAGTAGATACCCGGGGACGTACCTGTCCCCCATCTTTCAGAAAGTGGGGGTATGGGTCAGGCATAAAAAGAGACATGGCCTCGGCATAATATCTGATTTTTGGAATCTTATTGTTTGTAATGGAAGTTGGATGATATGGGTCCTCCTCTCGTAGGATGTTATTGATCTTCTTCATTCTCTCCAGGTATACTTCATTTGGCGATGCTTCGTCATTGAGATACCATGCAAATATTGCAGGACAGTCTTTCATCTTACGTACATAGGAGCGAATTGCTCCCTTCTGCTCCGGTGTCAGTTTCTTCTTCCCATTCATCTTGACGCACTGCGGGTATGGAGGCATAAAGATTTTCAGATTAAATTGATGTAACGCATCAAGATACTTTGTGTCCTTTTCAATAAGACGCGCCCAACGTGATTTCATGTCTACCATCGCATTGCAGCCCAACTCAGCAGCCTGCCAGATCCCTCTCGGCCACTCATCACCGTAGATTCCAAAAGGCAAGAAAGGTTTATTATCTATAAGACATACAAAATTCTCATCAAAGCGAACTTCTCCTTCCCGGGGCGCAAGTTTATGTAAAATATCCTGCCAATTGGCCAGTGTTTTGCCTGTTGGCTTATGCACCAGAGCGCCTTTCATTAGGTATTTACCTATCTCTAGTCCGGGAAGTGAGATAGAGATATTTATCTTCTCATCTCTTATTCCAGCGTTTTGACTGCAGAGAATCTTCTTATCTGAATTCAGGGAAAACTCAAACAGGTAATCATTTCTTTCTTTTGGATCCAAAGCAGTGATCACCTCTAATTTTAAATCTTTTATATTCTGAGCGGCAAAAATTGCGTTCCTGTAATGAGGACGGAGAACCTCTACCTTCAGAGGCGCATAATCAAGAGGGACGGTAAATGATTGAAAGCAAACAGTTTTCTGTGTTTCAGTATCCTGCAGAGCTACTCTAAGTTCTCCTTCTCCGCTATCTGGAACTGGAATGAAAATGTCCTGACGATGAATGCCGTTAGAAAGTTTTATACCGGATAAAAGAACAGTTGACTCTTTCTTCCCAGCTTTCAGAATTGCCCTGAGGTCTGCCTTCCGTGGTACAGATGAGGTGTTTTCAATCAGAAGTTTCACTTCACTAACCATTTGTCCCTGTCGAGGAAATACTGTTACGGTTTCCAAATCGAGGTTCAACAGGAAAGGATTTAAGTCAACGTC
>JAUWOV010000046.1 GCA_030611945.1 bacterium
TTCTTGGTTTTCGCTCTCTTGGAATCAGTCCGGCAAACCATCGTTTGAAACATGATGCTTCTTTCTTTATCTCCTTAAATATTCCCGTAGATACTATTAATATTTTCCTGACCCCATCCCGAAAGCTTTCGGGATGGGGTCTGCCTTCTCTACTCCACCTAGGGGGGGGTAATGATGTATCTTACCATTTCCACCCTGCATGCTGTAGTTGCTTGACTTTTAGATAATTACAATATACACTTAACAATAGTTAATTGAAAATTAGATTAAGCGATAAAGGCAAACTATCCGAAAGGATAGGGCGCAAAGCCTGTGGACCTAAGAAGTTATAAATTTTATGGTAGCTGGGTTGCCGAAGTCAAGAGGGAACCCGTTCAGGCTGAGGCTTGGATGGGTTTTTATTTTTATCAATATTGAATGGTTTGGTATATAAGAAGTTGTAGGGCAGTATGATGAATATGATAGGTTCATCAGAAGCTGCACAGAAGATTGGTGTTGAAATACGAAGAATGGAGAATATTTTGCTCTCAAAGGTTTATGCTTCTAATGAAGTGTAAACCTTTTTTATTGTCGGCTTAAGTTATTTGACTAATGTTCTATCGTCCTTACCGACTCACTTCCAATGACTTTTCTCTATACTAAACTCCTAATAACACCCCCTTTAACTTACTCAAAAAGCCTGCCAAAGGCAAACTTTTATAAGTCTGGTTTACTTACGCACTCCCGTATAGGTTATAACAATAAATTACGACTGCTTTAACCAAGCAAAAACTTATACTTTTCATTAGAAAAGTAAACTTTTAAGGGGGTGTAAAATGGGAAACTTCCAATGGACATTGCGCGCGAGTAAATTTCTTACTACAAAGGAAATCAGAAAGTTAAGGAAAATGCTGACTAAAAGAAAAGAAATTGCGGAAAGAAATGGTAACAGGGTGGCAGTGAAAGATTGGTTTGTGATTGATCTGGCATTATCAACTGGTTTGAGAGTACAGGAGATAGCTGATTTGAAATGCGGCGATATATCGGTGAATGATAACCTTTGCTATTTGTTTGTGAATAATGGCAAAGGTCATAAAAAGAGAGTAGTTCGTTTTAATGGAGATTTCAAAAAACACTTTCTTGATTATATGGAATGGAAGCAAAGAATTGGGGAAGGTACAAACCTGGAAGATCCATTGGTAGTTTCCAGTAATACACAAGGACATTTAACAAAGATGGCATTACAGCAGGTATTCTACAGGTCTGCGAAAAGAGCAGGAATACAAGGACATAGCATCCATCATCTAAGACATACCTACGCCAGCCACCTCTATAAGGCAAGCGGATTTAATCTGAGGCTGGTGCAGAAACAACTTGGTCATAGCTCAATAAAAACAACTGAGGTTTACGCTGATGTTTTTAGTGAAGACATGGAAAAGGCTTTGGAGAGGTTGTATGTGTAGCGGAGCAATAGTCAAAACTTCTTCTTCAAATTTTGGTTAAGAAATGGAGCTGCCTATAGCACTGTTGGAGAAAGACAAGGGATTTAATATCCTTTCAGGGAGGTATTGATATGCAAGGTAAAAAGGGGGAACAGCAGAACCCGCAATCAGTCGTAGCTAGCGGGAAAAAGAGAATACTTTATATTGACGATGAGAAGAATTTTCTGTTGCTCACCAAGATCAGGCTGGAAAAAACAGGAGAGTTTGAAGTCATTATCACTACTGATGCTGAAGAAGGTATGAAATTAGCCAAAAAGCACAAGCCAGATTTAATTCTCATGGATGTCATAATGCCAGGACTGGGGGGCGGCCGAGTAGCAGAGATTTTGCTTAACGATGTACAAACCAAGAGTATTCCCATCCTATTTTTTTCCGTTCTGGTTAATGATATCAGCATAGAGAACGGGAGATTGCGAAAGATAGGCGGGCGGGATTTTATATCCAAAACTGCGGGTTACCATGAACTTATAGGGGGTATCAGGAAAGTCTTGTGCTAGCTCGTGTGAGGACTAATCACAGGTAGTCCTGAAAGGAGTAATTTAGTGAATAATTGGGACACGGCGAAGAAAGAAGAAAATGCCCGAGATACCCTATTCAACAAGGGTGTCCAATTGAAATTGCAAGATGATTTGTTGGGAAAACATTTGATAATTTAGAGGATGTAATAAGAAAGTACTCTCAATATACAAGGAGATAAATTATGCGCTGGATCTGTCTTATTTTTGCAGTAATATCGTTTATATCTTTCATAAGTGATTTGGGTATGGCAAAGTTCCCTGTTGTCCGAGTCATTCCATCTGTAGGTAATAGTAGCCCCACTATTCTGACTTTATTGCTTTTCTTGGTGACACTGAGCATGCTGGTGAGAATGTTGAGGATGGAGATAAGAAGAGAAAAGAAAAACCGCAAAAACACATAAAAAAATTAACTTTTAATGGCTAAATATGAAAAGGGGAGATCAGTAGTGAGTAGGCAAATAAAAGGTGTTACTGTTGGTCTGTCTAAAAAGAATCTGCAGGAGTTGCTTGTTAGGGCGTGCAAAGCTTATGGTGTGTCGCAAGAGGATATCAAGGGACCTTCTGAGGGGGAAACACTAATTAGAGCTCGGGAAATATTTGCGCATTCAGCTTGGAAACACGGAGCTTCTTTGCATAAAATCGGCGTAGCTCTTGGTGATAGAGATCGCAGCGTTATTGTTTCATATCTTCACAAGGATGATATTTTAGATCCACGAGATTAGGATATTTTGGGAGTAACTAAGCATGGGAATATTAAGTATGTGTTTTGAACTTTGCGCTCCAAAATTAAAATGAATACAATTATAAAAGAGCTTGAGAGAATATCGCTCAAGTTTGTTGGATTAAATAAAGACATCTGCAAAATAGAGAAAATAGGTGGTAAGGACGATGAATAATTGGAATGGTGAAGAAAGAAGAAGATACCCGCGATTTGCTTCTGGAGGAGATGTTCTACTAAGATTAGAAGATGACTCGGGGAAACATCTAATTCAATATCACGGCTATTGCAAAAATATAAGTCTTAAGGGTATCTGCATAAAAATATCCCCAGGATATCGTGAGATAAAAGAAAAGACAAAACTTCAGGTAAAAATACCTGTGTGTGACACGAGGCACTATTTGGAGCTAACTGGAGAGGTGGCATGGTGTTCACAAGACGAAAAAGGCAGCAAGATTGGCATACAGTTCCTCTCAAATAATAACAAAGGAAAGGAAGTGTTGCTTTTTCAGCTTGTGGAAAATGTGAGAAAAAAAGCAAGTGGTGGCTAAAACAATGTAAGAATAATAAGAAATGCGGACTTAGCAAGAGGAAAGGTTATTTATTGAAATGAAATGTCCTGTTTGCGGAACAAAAATGAAAATAGAAATTAATGATAAATCAGATGCGGCTCTTTGGTATCTTTGTGATTGCTGGTATTGTAAATTAATTCATCATCCTGTTAGAAATCTTTTAAATTGGTTAGATAAAAGTTGGCATAAGCGACATAAGGAGATAATTAAAACAAAGCAACATAATAAACCTAATATAAATATAGTAGATACATTTTCTTTAGAAGAAGTAGAAAAAGGAACTATCTCTAAAGTTCTATCTTTAACTAAAGGTAATTTTTCAGAAGCAGCTAAAAAACTTAAAATTGGCAGGACAACATTATATCGGAAAGCTAGAAAATATAAAATAATATAATGTTTATTAATTTTTTCTTCTTTAATGGAAAAGAAAGGGGGTGAATAATAAAATGTTGAAATTTCTTAGAAAATCCACTAAAGGATTCACGCTTATTGAATTGTTGGTCGTTATAGCGATTATTGCTCTTCTTGCATCCATGCTGCTGCCGGCGCTGGCAAAAGCGAGAGAGCAGGCAAGAAAGGCAAAGTGCTTAAGCAACCTGAAACAGATCGGTCTCGCTCTGCATATGTATGCTCAGGACTGGGATGAGAACTTCCCAATCTACGGAGCGAGCGTAGCGAGGTTGGACCTTGAGCGTCTCATTCCAGCTTATGTTCCTACGAGTGTGTTTGTGTGTCCGAGCAGCTCGGACACTAAGTCTTCGACTGATCTCCTCGCTGTTGGCGAGCTTTCCTACGCCTATGAGGATGCATTGGGCGAGATGAGCGAAAGCGATAGCCCGATTATGGTTGATCAGTCTGGAGCAGCAGGAAAAGCCGATGTGTGGAATGCAGCGTTAACTGGTGCGGAAGTTAATCATGGTACTGACGGTGTCAACGTGCTTTATGTTGGCGGTCACGTATTGTGGATTCCGGTAGGTAGCATCGTGGCAAGTCAGTTTACAAAAATGGATAATGCTAGTTTTGATCTCTGATGACTTAGCGATGTTTCAAGAAAAGCAGCCCCGAGAAGATCATCGGGACTGCTTTGTGGAGGTTGAGAAACATGGGTAACACTCGTGGTATGAATAAAAGAAATGCAGACTTGGCAAGAAGGAAAGGTTACTTGTTGAGACAGAAGAACTAACTAATGCTTATAGGATTGAATCTGGGTATGGAGATATGAATAGGATAACAAAGGCAAATAGAAGACTAAAAATAGAGTGTATAATTTTAGCTCTCCTCATAATAGCTCTTCTTAGCTGGACTGGTAATAAACTCCTTAGAACTACTACAGATTACATATGGCAAAGCAGGTTTGAGGTAAAAAAAGAAGTTACGCTTGAGAAAGCAGATGCTCTCAGAAGGGGAATTATCATTGCTTTCACTATGATGGGAATTTCCGGAACTTTAATCTGCTTCCTTCTCTATTACAGGCAGAAAAGCCGCTATGAGCTCAAAGAAGATATTGACATCAGAAAAAAACTGGAGATTCGGCTCAAAGAAGTTAACGAGAAATTAAAGAGGCAGATTGAATGGCTAGCATCTCTGAACGAGCTGGATAGCAAGATGGTTTCCACATCATTTGAGCTCAATGAAATTTTTGCTGAGGTTATGGAGTTATGTACTAAGACAATTCGTGCAGATAGTGGTTCATTGATGCTCCTTGATGAGAAATGTGAGAGACTAACCATTGAAGCCAGTTCCGGGTTAAAAGATGATATTGTTAAGCCTACCGTACTTAAAATAGAGGAGAGAATTGCAGGTTGGGTGGTGAAACATGAGGAACCTTTACTCCTTATCCGAGGTTTAAAAAATGACACGCGGTTTAAAGATTTGCATGGAAGAGAAGAAATAAAATCAGCAATCAGTGTCCCTTTGATGATGAGGGGTAGAATAATTGGAGTCCTCAATGTCAGCAATATCACCAGTCCCATCCAGTTCACAAAGGAGGATTTAGAGTTTGTAGTAACACTTGCCAATCAGGGAGCAGTTGCTATTGAGGGTGCGAAACTCTACACTGATTTGAGGAGAGCAAACTTTAAATTAAAAAAGCTGGATAAGAATAAGTCTACATTTATGTCACATGTCTCCCATGAATTCCGCACTCCACTTACTTCCCTTATGGAATCAATTTCTCTTATTCTAGACGGAACACTCGGCAAGATAAACAAGGAGCAAGGTGATTTTCTTGCCATGGCGCAGAGTGAGATAAAGAGATTATCACGGTTAGTAACCGGACTTCTTGATATTTCACGGATAGAGGCAGGAAAGATAGAAATAAAAAAAAGGCCTATAAATATGCATTTTATAATAGAAAAGGTTTGCAGAGATATTGTTCCGGAGGCAAATAAGGAAAAAGTCAGTTTAGAATCAAATTTGTCTTATAATTTGCCAGTAGTTCATTGTGATCCAGATAAGACAATTCAGATTCTAAATAACCTGGTAAATAATGCCATTAGGTCTATCCCTAAAAAAGGAAATGTCTCTATTAAAGCAGAAGAAAAGAACAAATATATTAAAGTTACAGTCACAGATACTGGATATGGTATTGCGCCTGAGAATCTGGACAAACTTTTTGAGAAATTTGTTTCTTTTAACCATAGGATTAGCGGATATAAAGGAGCAGGTTTGGGATTGGCAATAACCAAGGAGCTAGTAGAAATGCAGGGGGGAAAGATTAGCGTAGAAAGCAAATTAGGCGAGGGGAGTGAATTCAGCTTTACTATCCCACAATACAGCCTCCCCTTCTTCTCAGCCGAACATTTAGATGATGAAATTGAAAGAGCAAAAGAGACAAAAAAGAAACAAAAATTCAAAAAGATAGTGATGATGCTTCTCATTGTAAAAGCAAGTAATCTTAAAGAAATCTATAGCGGTAATGAAAGGGTTAAATTCTTAACAGAATTGGAAAATACATTAAATAGCGTTATCCGTTATTCCTATGACCTGATAGTTGGATATGGAGAAGATGGAAAGGCTATTCTTTTTAATGAAGTGAATAAGAATAAAGTATCTGCAATAGAAGCCAGAGTAGGGGAAGCTATCAAAGGGCATAACTTCAGCGATGATTTGGATATTCGTCAGTATATGGTGCTCTATCCCGATGATGGAAATAACGGGCAGGAATTGTTAAGAAAGATTGATGAAATGATGGGGAAAACGCGGTGGATAAGAAAAAGATATTGATAATAGATGATGAGCCGACAATTCTCCTTGTTTCCAGACGACGTCTGGAAGCTAATAATTATGAAGTTATCACTGCAAGCAGCGGTAAAGAAGGAATTGAAAAAGCATTTACCTTTAAACCCGACTTAATTTTACTTGACCTTGTAATGCCAGAGTTTGACGGTTTTGAAGTTTGTAGGAGACTAAAAGCTTCTAAAGAGACAAAAGAAATACCAATAATCATATTTACTGCTTCTTCGGGAGAGGAGGATTTCAGCCAGAAGGCTGCTGAACTGGGCACAGTAGGATATCTTGAGAAGCCTTTTGAGTCAGACGATTTGCTTTCCATAATTGAGAAAAATATTTTCTGGAGGGAGAAAAATGGCAAAAGAACAGATTCTCATCGTGGATGATGATCCGCAAATTCTGAAAACATTGGGGCGCCGGCTAATCTCAGAGAAATTTGAAGTAACAACCGCTCACAGTGGGGAAAGTGCTCTTGAGAAGATACATAAACTAAAACCAGATCTCATCATTCTTGATTTAATCATGCCTGGGATAGGTGGGTATGAAGTTTGCCGCAGGTTAAAGAAGGATAAGAGATACAGAGATATTCCAATTGTTATGCTTACTGCCAAGGACCGGCCAGAGGATAGGTTACTTGGGATTGAAGCAAGAACTAACGGATATATCACCAAACCATATGGAATTGAGAAACTGTTGTGGGAGATTAAGCGTCAACTCTTTATTGCTGGCAGGAGGAAATGAGAAAATGGCTGCTCAGAAGATATTACTTGTTGATGATGATCCAAATATATTAAAAGTTCTTTCAATGCGATTAGAAAAAACAGGCTATGAGGTTGATAGTATTTCAGACGGGTTTATGGCTCTTGAGAAAATTCGTAAAGATAGGCCTGATCTCATAATTCTGGATTTGATGCTTCCGGAAATAGATGGCTATAAGGTATGCCGGATGCTCAAATTTGATGAAGCTTATAAAGATATACCTGTAATAATGCTTACAGGGCGTACACAGGAAGAGGATAGAAAGAAGGGGTTACAAATGGGAGCTGATGCATATATAGTAAAACCCTTTGAAAGCAAAAATCTTTTGATGAAGATAGAGGAACTTCTAGGAGAAAGATAGTGGGAGTCAGGAATGATTGAGGTGAAAAGAAAAAAGCTGGGTGAGATTCTTATTGAAAAAGAGCTGATAACAAGGGAGCAGCTGAAGGAGGCTATTAAAAGGCAAAGAGAAACTGACGAATTTCTAGGACAGAGTCTGGTTTGTCTCGATTTTATAAAAGAGGAGACTCTTGTGGAAGAACTGAGTTCTCATCTTCGCATACCCAAAGTGGATCTTTCTAACTATCTTATTGATCCTGAAATTACACATCTTGTGAAAGAAGATATCTGTCGGGAGTATTGTCTTATGCCTCTTTTCAAGATTGATAATACCCTCACGATTGCAATGGCTAATCCAATGAATCTGGAAACTATTGATAGAATACAATCTGATACAGGCTGTATTGTTGAACCTGTAATAAGCACAGAAACTGGCATAAAAGAAGCGATTGACCACTATTATCACGCTACTGATACCATTCGGGATATAGCGCAGAGCGTCAGCATAGAGAAGGAACCCTCTCTAATTGGTGGGCCCAAAATAGAAGCAGCTGAAAAACCATCTGTGGTAAAGTCAGTTGACCTTATTATATCCCAGGCAATTGCTGATGGGGCAAGCGATATTCATATTGAGCCGGATGAGAATATCCTCAGAGTGCGTTACAGGATTGACGGAATTTTACATGAAAATCTTCAACTTCCTATCCATCTTCATCCGGTAATTGTCTCCAGAATCAAGATTCTCTCAGGAATGAATATTGCTGAGAAAAGGGTGCCTCAGGATGGGCATATTGAATTTAAAGCTGAGGGGAAAGAGATAGATGTGAGAGCATCCACATTCCCAACAATACGGGGTGAGAAAGTTGTTCTTCGTCTTCTCTACCGCGGCGACATCAAATATGACTTGAGTGAGCTGGGATTTCCGCCTGATATGTTGAAAAAATTTGAGCGTCTTATCAGCCGTCCACATGGGATTATTCTTGTTACGGGGCCAACCGGCTCTGGCAAGACAACCACACTTTATGCAGCTCTTAATAAGATAAGCACGAAAGAAATAAATATAACCACAATTGAAGACCCTGTGGAATATAAGCTAAATAGTCTTAACCAATCGCAAATTAATCCCCGTGCAGGATGGACATTTGAGACAGGACTTCGCAATATCCTCAGGCAGGACCCTGACGTGATAATGGTGGGTGAAATAAGAGACACGGAAACAGCCAGAATAGCTATTCAATCAGCGCTTACGGGGCATCTGGTATTCAGCACGTTGCATACAAATGATGCTCCTGGCGCTATAACAAGACTCATAGATATGGGAATTGAGCCGTTTTTGGTTTCCTCTTCAATTATCGGCGCATTAGCGCAAAGACTGGTTCGCGTTATCTGCCCTCACTGCAGGGAGGCTTATGAGCCGGGGAAGGAGCTTTTGAAAACTCTTGGCATGGATACGGGCACAAAGTTTTATAAAAAGAAAGGTTGCCGAAATTGCAACAATACAGGTTACAGAGGAAGAACAGGTATATTTGAGTTCATGATTCCAGAGGAGGAACTGCGCTCTCTTATTACTGCCAAATCCCCTCCGCATGTTATTCGTCAGGCTGCGCGTCGCAGTGGCATGGTGACTTTGAGGGAGGCAGGGTTGCCTCTCCTCAGAAATGGCAGGACTACGGTTGAAGAACTCCTGCGAGTTACGCAGGACGAGGAAGGATAGAGGTGCCTATTTACAGATACAAAGGAAGAAAGGAAACAGGTGAAATAGTGGAAGGCGTTTTAGAAGCTCCTGATGAGGACGGCATAATGCAAAGAGTCAGTGAACTGGGTTATTCTATTTCCAGCATTTCACAGGAGCAGACATCATCTCATTTTCAAGAAAAATTTGCTATCAGGTTCACAAGAATAAAAAAGACCGATATCAGTCAGTTTGCAAGACAACTGGCAAGAATGCTTCGCTCTGGACTCACAGTTCTTCAGGCTTTTGATATTCTGATAGAGCAGAGTGAAAATAAAAAGCTCAAGCAGGTTCTCACTCAGGTAAAAAGAGATATAGAAGAAGGGCTTTCTCTGTCAAATGCGCTGGCAAAGCATCCTAAGATATTTTCTTCTTTGTTTATGAATACATTGAGAGTTGGGGAAGAAAGTGGACAGATGGAGGAAGTTCTTGATCAGCTTGCTCTATTTCTGGAGAAAGAAGTGGATTTAAGGGGAAAGGTGAAGTCCGGACTGATGTATCCTGCAATGCTGGTAACAACAGCAGTTTTCGTTATCTTCTTTCTTGTAACATTTGTCTTCCCAAAATTTGCGTATATTTTTGCAAAAGCGAAGGTGCCCCTGCCTCCCCCAACCAGAATACTGTTTCAGTTCTCACTTTTCTTGAAGGAGCAATGGTATTTTATTCTCGGGGCCATCGTGATTATCATACTGGGTGTTCTTACCTATATCAGAACACCTGCAGGAAGATTAAGGTTTGACCGCCTGAAGCTTAATCTTCCGCTCTTTGGAAAGCTTTTTCGCGAAGTAGCCATCTCCAGATTCAGCAGGACCATGCAGATATTGACCCGCAGCGGAGTCAATATTCTGCCTTCCCTGCGTCTGGCCAGGGAAAGCGCGGGCAATGTGGTTTTTAGGAACGTGTTTGAAAATGTAGAGGTTACAGTCAGGAAAGGAGAGGGATTTTTCCAACCTCTGGAAAGGAGCGGGGAGTTCCCTCCAATGGCTGTGCGGATGATCCGTGTTGGCGAAGAAACAGGGAGAATGGCAGAGGCGTTTGGGAATGTAGCTGAGAACTATGAGCAAGAGGTTGACCGTGTCTTAAAGAATCTGACAGCAATCCTTGAGCCGGTAATAGTGGTCATTATGGCTGTTGTTATTGGCTTTATCGCTCTTTCAATATTTCTACCTATATTTGATATGATAAAGGTAATCAAATAAAGCAGTTATGAATTATGAGTGTTTAGTTATGAGTTAAAAACTAAGAACTAAAAATTAAAACTAAAAAATAGAGAGGAGGTGAGAAGAAATGATGAAATTCTTAAGAAAAAAAGGTGGTTTCACGCTGATTGAGATGCTGATGGTGATTCTCATCATTGGATTTTTGGTGGGCATTCTGATGATAAGAGCAAGCAATGTCGCTGCTGATGCCAAGAAGAAGGCAGTTGCAGCAGACCTTAAATCACTGAAGGCAGCCGTGGAAGTCCATTATATAAGATATGGGCAATATCCAGCAGATGTAAGTGGCTACTTCACAGCAGACATAATAGAAGATTCTGCAACTCGCCTGGTGGATGAAATCCCTGACGACCCATATAATGGAACCACAAAGTATGGCTATGACACTGACAACGAAGCTGACCCTGCATCGGCACAATTCTACTGTATCTACAGCGTTGGACCAGATGGTGCAGGCAGTTGTCATGTAAACGTTGCTGATACAGTTACCAGCACTGATACTAACAACATCTGGGTAAGCAACTGCAAAACTAACAACCATGGTGGGATATGACGATTTCTTGTCGTATCGGGAACTACACTTTGTTAATAAATCCTAAAAAGAAAGGTGGTGAGAAAAGATGATGATGTTAAGAAAGAAGAAAGGGTTCACGCTGATTGAGATGCTGATAGTGCTTCTCATCATTGGATTTCTGGTAGCCATGCTGGCGATTAGAGCGAGTGATGCCGGCGACGCGGCTAAGAAGAGAGCAACGAGCGCAGACCTCAAGAAGCTGAAGGAGGCAACTGAGGCGTTCTATGTTGCGCACGGCAGATTTCCTGCAGCAACACCGGCAGGAAAATGGGAGCTGGAGCTGGTTGATGAAAAGACCAGGTTAGTGGATGAGGTGCCTGTGGATCCGTATAATACTGCTACTTCACAGGGAGACTATGTCTACGCGCTCAACACTGATACTAATACTCTGAAAGGAACGTATTATGTCATCTACAGTGTTGGCCCTGACGAAAAAGCTGGGACTGTGACTGTTACTGCTGCAAGTGGCGGTAATCCTGCTACCTATAGAGGTACAGTGACTGTTGGTACTGGCGATAGTGCGGACAATCTCTATGTCAGCAATTGCTTCGTGAACAACCACAACTTCAAGTAATCAGCGCAGGGATGCTGAGAGGGGGCGGGAAAATTCTGCCCCCTTTTGGCAATAATAAACAAATGAAAAAAGGTTTCTCTCTTATTGAGGTATTGGTTACAGTAGCAATAGTTGGCTTTGGGCTGATTGCTATAGTTGAGATGTTTAATGTAACTGGCAGGGGAAGCGAGGGCGCTGAGAATCTTTCTATTGCGACCAACCTCGCGCAGGAGAGAATGGAAGAGATAAGGCATCTTGCGCAGAATGGGGTTAAAATTAGTGTAGGAACCGGGAATAATTCTGGAGATGATTTTTTACCGGATTTAGAAAGTGTTAGCACCGATTCTTATCTGGACGAAAACCTTTACCTCACCGAATCAGATACTTATCGGACAGATTCTTCTCTTTCAGCAATGACGCCTTCCCGACGCGTTGACAGAGTTACTCAGGTTGAATGGGCAGAGGGAGAGAATACCTACAAAAAAGTTCAGGTTACCGTATTCTGGCAGGAGAAAGGAAAGACCCTCTCTATGGGATTGGTGAGCTATGTTAGGGAATAAACTCAAAACTCAAAACTTGAGAGGATTGACTCTTATTGAGGTGCTTCTATCCGTGGTTATAATTTCACTAATGATGGGGGCTGTTGTCATCATATATACAGGAGCCCTGCGTAATTGGAACTGGATGGATCCGAAATTACTCCTTCAACAGGAAGCAACCATCGCAATGAACAAAATTGAACGTCAGTTGAAGAAAGCAGGCAGTATCTACCATGCTTCTGATAAGAGTGTGACTTTCTCTCCTTTACCTCTCGTTACTCCCAAGGTGGATAGCTATACTGTTTCTCTCTGGCGTTTTGATGAAGGAATTGGCACAACTGCTGAAGATGAAACTGACAGTAACGACGGAACATTAGGTATTGGCGTTGGTCAGAGGCCAGCCTGGACTGCTAGTGGTGAGAATGGTTATGCTCTTGACTTTGACGGTAAGAATGATCTCGTAGATTGTGGTAGTGGAAACACCTTAGATATTGCGGATAAATTGACTGTAGAGGCATGGATACAACCTGATTCAGGAAGTGCAGATGGAGCAATTATCTATAAGGATAATGCTTACAGGTTATACTTGAATTCTGATGATAAATTGGTAGGAAGTATCTATTACAGTTCTGCCTGGCATGGTATTGCAAGTACCAGCAGGATTACCAGAAATGGAAGTACCTGGACAAATGTTGCCTTCACCTATGATAAAGATGAGGGAACAGGCGAGGAACTGAGACTTTATATCAATGGCATAATAGATGCGACAGCAAATCATACTAGCAATATTTCTACTTCAGGCAACAATCTCTATATTGGCCGGGACCATACTAAAGAACGCTATCCTTTCAACGGTGTGATAGATGAGGTGCGTGTATCAAATGATATACGCAGAACAAAAATTTCATGGGAGGGCGATGCAGAGGACAAGATAGTTTTAGAAGTCAGTGGAATCAGCCACCAATTGAATGATGAATGCAATACTGATACCTTTGTTATGAATTATTATGATGAGAATTACAACAAGGTAACTGATACCACTACACAGGAAAATCGCAACAGTATCAGAATAGTTAAGGTCTTATTAGGATTAGAAAAGGATAGTCAGGAATTTAGTTTAGAGAATGTAACCACCTTAAGAAAGGAATTGCCCGGGGAGGCAGAAACAGGTCTTGTTGGTTATTGGAAGATGGATGAAGATTCCTGGAATGGCACTACCGGTGAAGTAATTGACTCATCCGGAAACAACAATCATGGCACAGCCAAAAATGGAGCAAACACAATAGCCAGCGGTAAAGTTGGTCGCTGTGGAAATTTTGATGGGAGTGATGATTATGTTTCTGCTCCAAACATCTACTGGCCTGCGAATACTGATTTCGCAATAGAGTATTGGATGAAATTTTCTTCATATTCTCCTTATCAAAATATTTTATCAACAACTACAAGTGGTCATGGAAATAGTGGCTGGTGGACTGAATTCGGTTCCGCCAGAGGATTCACTATGTACAGCAACAGAAACCTCGTTTTATCTGATAATATTATCACTTTAACGGGTTTGAGTACAGATACTTGGTATCATGTTGTGATAACAAGAAGCGGAATGGGAGCAAATAATACCAAAGGTTACATTAATAATACTCTTTTTGGACAATCATCAAGCAATATTGCGATTGGAGACGCAACAAATAATTTGTTATTTGGGAAATATGCCAAAACCGCAAGTACATCTCGGCTCAACGGCACAATAGACGAAGTGAAAATATATAATCGCGCTCTATCTGAAGAGGAGATAGAGGCACACTATCTGGGTCTGGTTGCCCTCTATCATATGGATGAAGATTCATGGGATGGAACAGCGGATAAGGTAATTGACTCGTCTGGCAAGGGTAACCATGGATCCGCACATGGCGGGGCAAGTATTGTTCTTAATGGCGGACCCACAACTCCAGACGGATATGACTGCGGCAACTGCGGCTCTTTTGATGGGAGTGATGATTATATTAATGTTACATCTTCTGATTTTTATTATAACGATGCCATAACAGTTGAGGCTTGGATTAAATTGGATAAGGTGACTGGAGTTCAAGGTATAAGCACCTCTGGTGAAGAAGCGGGACAGCCACATTGGTTATTTCAAGTCAAGG
>JAUWOV010000117.1 GCA_030611945.1 bacterium
GAGAGGCACAACATCTGCTATAGTGCCTATTGCTGCAAGATCCATGTATTTAAGGATTCCTTCAGAAGATATATCTCCAAGAAGATGCTTTGCCAGCACTCTGCATAACTGAAATACAACACCTACACCGGCAAGTTCAGAAAAAGGATATTTAGAATCACTCCTTTTTGGATTAACTATAGGGTATTTTTGCGACATGGGAATTTCAACAGTATGATGGTCTGTAATGATGACGTCTGTGCCCATGCTGATTGCAGCATTGACCTCTTCAATGGAATTTGTTCCACAGTCAACAGTAATAATAAGCTTTGTGCCGTTTTTGCATAAATCTTTAATTATATCTGTATTAAGCCCATAACCTTCATTCATCCTGTTTGGAATATAAAAATCAATATCTGCGTCAAAATCCTTTAAAAATCTATATAACAGAGCAGTGGAGGTTATTCCATCAGCATCATAGTCTCCATAAATAGTTATTCTTTCCTTATGTTTAATTGCCTTTAGAATTCTCTTTACGCTTGTTTCTACATCAGGCAGCAAAAACGGATTTGATAACGCGTTTATTGCACAATAAAGAAAACTCTCTGTCGCAGGAATGTCCCTTATTCCTCGATTTATAAGTATTTGAGATGTGTTTGGCATAATACCAAGCTTCTCTGAGAATTCTCTCTGCAGTTCTATATTAGCCTCGTACATTTCCCATGTGTAATTTTTCAAATCAGTTTCCTTATTTTTGTTGTTTAATGTGATTACTCAAATCCGCCAGTTCAGACATTGAGAGTTTTTCTGCGCGAATGTTCAGAGGTATGGCAAGATGCTCAAATACCTCTTTTAGTTCTTCTCTGTTAATTCCTAAATCGGCATATCTTGATATTGCATTAATGAGCATTTTTCTCCTATACATGAAACCTGCCCGGATAATATCAAAAAATAACTTTTCGTTTTTTAATTTAACAGGCGATTTTTCTAAAAAAGTAAATTTTACCAGAGCGGAATCAACATCCGGCTTGGGATAAAAAGCAGTCTTTTTTATATATTTAACAATCTCTACTCTGCACCTATATTGTACAAAGATTGATAGAGAGCCATAAACTTTGGATCCTGACTTAGCTGTAAGTCGTTGTGCCACTTCTTTCTGGATCATTAGTGCGAAAAGTTTTGGTCTTGGAATAATGTCCAGAAGAAACAATATAACAGGCGTTGTAATGTAATAAGGTATATTCCCTACTGCTTTATAATTTCCATGAATATTAAAACTAGTTTTTAAGATATCTTTATTGATGAATTCAATGTTGTTATATGCTGAGAGTAAGTTCTTTGAAATATCTAGCAGTTTTGTGTCTGTTTCCACTGCTATTATATTTTTTGCCTTAGTAGCAATAAGGTGTGTTAAGGCTCCTAGTCCTGAGCCAATTTCAACTATAACATCACTTTTTTTGATATTGAGAGTGTTAATTATTATATCGGCTATATTCCTGTCTATAAGAAAGTTCTGCCCAAACTTTTTTTGCGGACGAAGATTGTGTTTTTTGAGTTCTTTCTTAATGCTATTTGGAGAGAAGAAATTCATTGCTTGCGAAGAGATTGTTTTATAGTAGCCATCTTTGAAGCCATTTTAATTGCTTCTATTAAACTTCTCTCATTTGCAATGCCCTGTCCGGCTATATCATATGCTGTTCCGTGGTCAGGGGACGTTCTGATAATTGGAAGTCCTATTGTTACATTAACGCCTTTGCCAAAAGAGAGCATCTTAAAAGGTATAAGTCCTTGGTCATGATACATTGTCAAAATGAAATCATATTTTTTATACTCACAATTCCCAAAGAATGCATCAGCAGAGAAAGGCCCTTGAGCATTTATGCCATTTTTCGTAGCTTTCTTAATAGCAGGGAGAATTTCTTCTATTTCTTCTTTTCCAACAGCTCCACCATCTCCGCAATGAGGATTTAAACCAACGATTGCAATGCTTGGTTTATGTATGCCGAACAAAAAACTATTGCGATTTATTACATCAATTGCATCAAGTATATATTGTTTTTTTATTAAACTGCTAATATCTTTTATTTGAACATGTCGCGTTAAGGGAACAATGCGGATTTTTTCACTTGCCATAACCATTGCATACTTATGTGTATTTGTAAGCGCTGCCAAGAATTCTGTCTGTCCTCTAAATTTAATACCTGCGGCATTAACTGCATATTTATTTACAGGCGCTGTTACAATTCCGTCAATCTCTTTCTTGAGGGCAAATGCAATTGCTTGCCTTAAGAATTCAATAGCAGCTTTGGCTTGTATAGGATTTGGTTTGCCAAGTATTATATTTTTTAATTTCAAATTCTGCGGATTAATCAAGTATGCTTTATCAGAACCATTTTTAATGTTTGAGGGATGATTTATTATTTCTACTTTATAGGCTGGGCTTATTTTTTTAGTTTTATAAAGAGCTTCCTGAACTCCGATTATAATTGGAGTACAACGCTTATAGACTTGTTTATTAGCCAGAGCCTTTACAACAACCTCTGGACCAATTCCTCCAGGGTCACCAAGTGTAATTGCAATTACAGGTTTTTTCATAAAACTTTCCATAAAAAAATTCCCCGCCAAATGCCGTCTAAATAGGGCTGTTTTGAAGCCGCTAAGGCCACGTGGGTGCTCTCTTGGACGTTCAATGCAGCCCGCATATCCCGCCAAATACGAACTCCCATTTTTTTACTGTTGGCTCAAAACAACCAAGTTCATAACAAACACAGCAGGGAATATTAAGTCATTATAACACAATTTATGACTAGTTAAAGAGAAAAATTTATGTTTCTTGGAAATGGTAAGATACATCCTTACCCCCTAGGTGGAGGATACAAGGGACCCCATCCCGAAAGCTTTCGGGATGGGGTCAGGAAAATATTAATAGTATCTACGGGAATATTTAAGGAGATAAAGAAAGAAGCATCATGT
>JAUWOV010000073.1 GCA_030611945.1 bacterium
ACATGATGCTTCTTTCTTTATCTCCTTAAATATTCCCGTAGATACTATTAATATTTTCCTGACCCCATCCCGAAAGCTTTCGGGATGGGGTCCCTTGTATCCTCCACCTAGGGGGTAAGGATGTATCTTACCATTTCCAACTCCAATAGGAATTTGGGTTGACACATTAAATTAGACTATGATAAGCTATTTGTGAAAAATATTGGAGGAGAATATGGGTAAATTGACGAGGACGGGTGTTGTTCTGCTTTTAGTAGTGTCTCTCTTATTTGCGGTTGCTTCTATGGTTATAATAGGTCAAAACCAGTATCAAAAGAGGCAAATCGTAAATCTCACTGATGATCTAAACGAAACAAAAGAAGCTAAGGCGAAGGTAGAGGAAGAACTAAAAAACTTGACTGCAATAAAAAATTCTCTGGAAAGACAGTTAGCGCAAATGCAGAGAGAACGCGATAGATATAAAATAGCTTTAACATCAGAAAAGCGAAAAACGGCTCAGTTAACGGATGATGTTAAAAGAGAAGCTCAGGCAAAAGATAATTACAAGGCTCAACTGACTAAAATAAATTCGGAAGTTAGTTCTCTCAAATCTCAGCTAGAGAAAGAATCAGCAAAAAGGGTGACTGCTGAGGTGCGTATCGCCAGGCTTCCCGGCAAGGAAATTTCTAAAAAGAAGTTACCTGAAGAGGAAGAAATTGAAGAGAAACATGGAAAGAAGGATGTGCCTATATTCAATGAGAATATGAAAGGAAAAATTCTGAAGATTGATAGAAAAACAGGAATAATTGCTATAGACTTTGAGCGTGACATAAGCAAACATACAAGCAAAAAACTTGTTGTTCTTCGCGATAATAATCTTATAGACAAGATTACAGTCAAAAGAATATATAACACAATAATGGTTTCCAAAATAGACGCGTTTGATAATATAAGAAAGATCAAGGATGGCGACACAGTTCAGCTTCTGAACCGAGATCCAACGGAATAGTAGCTAAAAGGAGAATAAAAAATGGAAGATAAAAAAACAGAAAGTGGGTCTAAGCTAACACAGAATTCCAGCATAAATATTCAGCCTCCCAAACAGGAAAGCGCGCCAGCTCCTGCTCCTTCGGCACCAGCTCAAGTTCAACCTACTAATGTAATAAAACCTCCAGAAACTACACAAGAAAAGCCTGAATTTCTAAAACACCCTCCTAAAAAGCCGGATAGAAGAAAAAAAGAAAAGTTTATGGGAACCGCTATAATACTCTCTCTTATCATATCAACATGTTCTATTATATTGCTTTTATTCTGCATAAAGGACACTGCAATACCACAGTTTGTTCAACCAGCAATTGATTATTTATACAAAATTGCGCAAAATTACCTGTAAAATTAATCAACAGTGTTTAAAGAAAATCTCTTTAAAGCCATAAGTAAATCTGGCCTAAAACCTGTGCAAGTAGTTGTTTTAAGCTTCGTTGCAATTATTACGCTGGGAACGGTTTTATTGCTGCTGCCCCAATCCAGGAAACAAGGCATAGACCTCAGCATTATAGATACTTTGTTTACAGCCGCTTCAGCAACGTGCGTTACAGGACTTACTGTGGTTAATATATCAAATACTTTTACGCTTTTTGGTCAACTTGTAATTCTCGCTCTTATTCAAATCGGTGGACTTGGACTTATGACTATGGTTGGTTTTTTCTCTATTATTCTAAGGAATATGAGCCTGAATGAAAGCCTAGTTATGCGGGATGCCCTCAATTATGAAACCCTTGATAGAATAGGTCATATGATCGTATCCATTCTCCTTATTACATTAACAATAGAAATTATAGGGGCAATATCTCTATATCTGTTTTGGATAGAAGATTTCGTAAGCGTTAAGAAAACTCTTTATTTTTCTGTATTCCATTCGGTTTCTGCATTCTGCAATGCCGGACTCTCTCTGTTTCAGAATAGCTTCACAAGCTATAGCAAGTCAGGTGCTTTTAATCTTATAATTACCTCTTTAATTATACTTGGTGGGCTCGGTTTTATAGTAATTACTGATATCATTAAAATTATTAACCTCAAATTGAGAAAAAAACCAGCCAGATTAAAAGTTCATACAAAACTAGTTCTAGTTACCAGCATTATCTTAATAATTAGCGGCACACTTATTTTATTCTTCATTGAAAACAGGAATTTGTTATGTTCATATTCAATTAGTGAGAAGTTGATGATATCCTATTTCCAATCTATAACAGCAAGAACTGCAGGATTTAATACTATAAATGTTTGCGGGTTAGCGAATGCGTCTTGTCTTATTCTCATGATTCTTATGTTCATAGGGGCTTCTCCAGGCTCTACAGGAGGTGGAATTAAAACAAGCACATTTGGAATCGCAATAGTAAGTTTGCGATCATTTATTCAAGGACAGCAAAAGATAGAGATATTCAAGAGGAGTCTATCCAGACATTCGTTAAACAAAGTATTTGGAATTATCTTTGTTTCTGCTATATTTATTACAGTGTGCACTGTAATATTATTACTTACAGAAGAAGCGAGTTTTATGGACATCTTGTTTGAGGAAATATCTGCTTTCGGTACAGTAGGTCTTTCAAGGGGAATAACTGCTAACTTAACTGCATCAGGCAAATTAGTAATTATAATTACAATGCTTACCGGCAGAATTGGTCCCTTGACTATAGTTCTGGCGCTTGCAAGAAAGAGAAGAAAGGCTATATACACCTATCCGGAAGAAGAAATAATTATTGGATAAAAAGGAGGAAAACAATGACAAAATTTGCAGTAATAGGACTTGGGATGTTTGGATATAGAGTTGCAGTTACACTCGCTGAGAGGAATGCAGAGGTGATTGCTGTTGATAAGGATTCTAGAAAGATAGAAGCTATAAAGGATAAAGTGACATTAGCTGTAAGAATGGATTCCTCAATTGAAGAAAACTTGATTGCGCAGGGAATAAATAGAGTTGATAGCGTATTAGTCTGTATCGGTGAAAATTTTGAGGCAAATTTACTCACAACTGTCCTGCTAAAAAAGCTTGGGGTAAAGCAGATAATATCCAGAGCTGCGAACGATATACAATCCCAAATATTAAAGCTGGTTGGTGCTGATAGGATTGTCTCACCTGAAGATGACATGGGGAAAAGAATTGCGCAAAACCTGCTTATGTCAAGTATCCTTGATTACATACCTCTTACAAACGGTCACAGCTTAGTTCAAATCAAAACCCCGTCGGGTTTTCTACATAAAAAGCTGCGCGATCTGCATCTAAGAGACCAATACAAAGTAAATGTTGTGGCAATCAAAGAGCAGGGGGTAGACCAAGATGGGAAAACTATAGAAAAAATCCATAGTGTACCTGACCCAAATCACATCTTTGTAGAAAATGATGTGCTTGTTGTAGTAGGAAGTAACAGTGACATTGAAAAAATAGCAAAATGAGGAAATTTTAATTGTGAAAGTAAATCATGAAAAGATCGTTGAATCAGTAAAAGCGATCCTTGAAGCTGTTGGAGAAGATCCAAAAAGAAAAGGACTCATTAGAACACCACAGCGTATTGCAGAAATGTACGAAGAAATATTTGCAGGGCTGCATAAAGACCCCAAAAAAGAGTTAAAGGTCTCTATTCAGGAAGACCATGATGAGATTGTTCTTGTGAAAGATATCTATTTTGCTTCAATGTGTGAACATCATTTTCTTCCTTTTACAGGTAAAGCTCATGTTGGCTATATCCCAAAAGGCAATAGAGTTATAGGTCTTAATACGTTAGTTCACGCTGTTGACCTGTTTGCCAAGAAGCCGCAGCTGCAGGAAAGATTAACTACAAACATTGCTGATGCGCTCATGGAAGTATTAAAACCTCAGGGTGTCATTGTTCTAATAGAAGCAGAGCATTTGTGCATGACAATGAGAGGCGTTAAAAAACATGGTGCGATCGCAGTTACTTCTGCTGTGAGAGGAATATTTAGGAAAAATAGCAAAACACGCGCAGAAGCCTTAAGTCTCATTAAAAGTAACTGATTAAGTTTTCTTATAAATCTTTTCAGGATCAAAGAGTTTTTCTTCTATAACTGTAAAATCGCTTTTATCATACTTCCTATAAAAACATGTTCTATAACCAGTATGACATGCTCCGCCTATCTGCTCGGCTTTTATAAGAAGTGTGTCGTTATCACAGTCTATGAGAATTTCCTTCACTTTCTGAATATGTCCTGAAGTCTCACCCTTTATCCACAACTTCCCTCTTGACCTGCTCCAAAAACATGTTCTTCCTGTTTTAACTGTCGTTTCCAGAGATTCTTTATTCATATATCCCATCATCAGGACCTGTGATGTTTCAAAATCCTGAATTATCACAGGAACCAAGCCGTTTTTATCAAATTTTACTTGTTCTATAAACTTCATTACATTTATTCTTCACTTGCTAATTTAATTGCTTCCTTTAAATCAAACCTCTTTTCATATAATGCCTTTCCAACTATTACTCCCATCAACCCTTTTATTGAAGCTAGTTTTTTAATATCATCTAAGCAAGAAATTCCGCCGGATGCTATTACGTTTACTGTTTTTCTATCAACCAATTGTTTGAGCTTTTCTAAATTAGGCCCTGTTAACATACCATCTCTGCTTATGTCAGTATAAATGACTGTTTTAATTCCTATATCCTCAACTTTTTTAATTATATCTTTAACTGTGAATTCCGACGCTTTCTGCCATCCTTGAACTGCAACCTTGTCGTCCTTTGCATCTATACTAACGATTATTCTTTCGCCAAATTCAGAGTAAACCTGTTTTAAAAAGTTAGAAGAAGCACACGCTTGAGTTCCAATAATTACCCATGTTACTCCATTCTTCAGCAATGTAGCTACAGTAGAAATATCCCTTATCCCCCCTCCTACTTCAACAGGGATTTCCAATGCTTTACATATAGAAGTAATTATATCCATATTCTTAACGCTGCCTGTTTTTGCGCCTTCCAAATCGACAATATGGATTCTTTTTGCGCCTTCTTTTTCCCATTTGAGAGCATATTCAAGAGGATTGTTCCCATATATCTTTATGTTATTAAAACTCCCCTGTTTCAGACGAACAACTTTTCCCTGATATATATCTATTGCAGGAATCACAATCATTAAAGGATACCTTTTGTAGATGGAATAGCTTTCTGTCTTGCATCTATTGCTACTGCCTCATTCAAAGCTTTTCCCAGTGCCTTAAAAATAGATTCATATATGTGATGAGTGTTTTTCCCATATATAAGATTTACGTGCAGTGTAATTGACGCAGTATTTACAAATGCGCGCATAAACTCCTCTACAAGCTGAACTTCAAACTTCTTTATTCTTTTTGCCGGCGCATCTACATTGAAAACCAAAAAAGCTCTGCCGCTAATATCAATACTGACTTCCCCCAGTGCTTCATCCATTGGAAGTCTTGTGTATCCGAAGCGTTTTATTCCTCTCTTGTCTCCAAGAGCCTTTTTAAATGCCTCACCAAGGCATATTCCCACATCTTCAACTGTGTGGTGATCATCTACCTCAATATCTCCACATGCCTTTATATTCAAATCAAACAAACCATGCTTTGCCATTAATGTAAGCATATGGTCAAAAAAAGGAACTTTTGTTTTTATATCTGCGTCTCCCCTACCGTCCAAAACAAGTTTTAAATTAATATTGGTCTCTTTCGTATCGCGTTTTACAATTCCTGTTCTTTTCATTTTTTTCTCCAAATGCTGTTTCATGACTAAAAACTTCCCCATTTATATCACGGACAGGGGCGAGCCCTGTCCCTACAACTTATCCAATTCAAACGCTTTATGAAGGACTTGCGCAGCCTTTTTACCTTCTTTCTTATCTACTAAACACGAAATCTTTATTTCAGATGTGCTTATTGTTCTGATGTTTATTTTGTTTTCACCAAGCGATTGAAACATCTTTGCAGCAACCCCTGCATTGGTTCTCATACCAATACCTACTATTGATATTTTAGCTATATTCTCATCACACTCTATTTTCTTAGGCTCAACAATGCTTTTTAATTTATCGGCAACATCAAGTGTTCTCTTCAAATCTTCTTTTGCGACAGTAAAAGATATGTCAGCCATTCCTTTTGCGCTTATATTCTGAATAATCACATCTACGTTTATATTTTCATCTGCTATCCTGCTGAAAATTGTTCCAGCAATTCCCGACTTATCAGGAATACCAATAATTGATATCTTTGCTTCATCCTCGTTTAATATCACACTTCTAACTAATGCTTCTTCCATTTTTTCCCTCTCTTTTGCTATAACCAGTGTTCCTGGTTTGTTAATAAAGCTTGACCGTATATGAAGCGGTACTTTAAACCGCTGAGCTATCTGCATTGAACGCGGCGCCATCACCTTTGCTCCAAGACTTGCCATTTCCAGCATTTCTTCATAAGTGATGCTTTTAATCTTCTTTGCCTGTGGGATCACCCTTGGATCTGATGTAAAGACCCCTTCAACATCAGTATATACTTCGCACTCATCAGCGCCTAAAGCTGCAGCAATTGCAATAGCACTCGTATCCGAGGCTCCGCGCCCCAAAGTTGTTACATCATTATTAGTGCTTATTCCCTGAAATCCTGCAATAACTACAATCTTTCCTCTTTTAAGTTCTTCTCTTACTCTCTTTGCTCCAATCTTCAGAATCCTGGCTTTTGTATGAGATGTGTCAGTAATTATTTCTACCTGAGAGCCTGTAAAGGATATTGCATCGTACCCTAAAGAGTGTATGGCCATTGCAAGCAATGCTATTGATATTCGCTCTCCTGTAGAAAGAAGCATATCCATCTCACGGTTTGATGGAGAATCTGTTATTTCTGCTGCCATTTTTACCAAATTATCAGTAGTTTTCCCCATAGCAGAAACCACTACTACTACATTGTCATACTCGTCTCTTGCCTTAACAATCAGTTTTGCTACATGCTTAATTCTTTCTGTATTCGCTACTGATGATCCACCATATTTTTGCACAATAAGACTCATACCACCCTCACTTTGTTCGGGAAAATTCTAAGCACGAAATCCAAAACACAAAACAAATACGAATGACAAAAATTCAAATGTTCAAAAAAAATGTTTAGAATTTTAAAAATTTGAATTTTGAATTTGTTTAGGATTTCGATATTAGGATTTCGGATTTTATTTATCATTACTTCTAAATCCCTACAATCTTTAATATACTCTCCACTTTGGCTTCTGCTACAACAGGTTTCTCAACACTCTCTATTGCACGATCCGGATCCTTTAAACCATGACCGGTAAGAATACAAACTGTTATCTGTTTGGAATGATTATCCAAATTCCGATGCTTTTTGAAATAACCATTCTCTGCCAATTTAATTATCCCTGCCACGCTCGCTGCTGATGCAGGTTCAACAAAAACGCCATCCTCCTTTGCCAGCAGTTTATAAGCTTCAAGAATTTCATCATCTGTAACTGCATGTATTAATCCCGATGACTCATCCCTTGCTTCCTCAGCCTTTTTCCAGCTTGCCGGATTACCAATTCTTATTGCAGTTGCAATGGTCTCAGGATTATGCACAATTTCCCCTTTTACAATGGGCGCCGCTCCTGCCGCTTGAAAGCCAAGCATTTTGGGAAGACTATCAACTTTACCCGCTTTTTTATATTCCTTATATCCCATCCAGTACGCTGTAATGTTCCCCGCATTTCCAACCGGAATTGCATGAAAGTCCGGCGCTCTTCCATCAAGCTGATCGCAAACTTCAAAAGCCCCTGTCTTCTGTCCTTCAATTCTATACGAATTTATTGAATTAACCAGAGTAATAGGATAAACATCTGTTATCTCTCTGACTAGTTTGAGCGCATCGTCAAAATTGCCCTTAACAGCAATAACCTTTGCGTTATGAATGAGAGCTTGAGAAAGCTTGCCCATTGCAATTGCGCCTTCTGGAATCAGCACAATGCAGTTCAGCCCGGCTCTGGCAGAATATGCTGCTGCGGATGCTGAAGTATTACCGGTTGACGCGCACATTACTGCCTTTGCGCCACCTTCCAGCGCCTTTGAAATTGCCATTGTCATTCCACGGTCCTTGAAAGAACCTGTTGGATTTGCTCCTTCAAATTTCAGAAACACTCTCGTTTCTGTTATATCCGAAAGCTTCTTGGAAAAGATCAAAGGAGTGTTTCCTTCATTAAGCGTTACTACCGGAGTAGCTTGAGACACAGGAAGATATTTTCTGTACTTGTTTATAAGCCCATTCCACATAATCTAGCTCGCCTCTTTGATATTAAATCTTTGACTTATCACTAAAACCAGTTTTGCCGATATATGGCCGATCATACTGCCTGCAATTATATCAAATGGATAATGCACTCCTATATAGACTCTGGAGAAGGCAGCCAGACCAGCCAATAAATAGAATAATAGAAATTGTTTTTTATAATAACCAGACAGCACTGTAGCTATTGAGAAAGCGGCTTGGGAGTGTCCCGATGGAAACGAGTTTTTCCCACACAGTGCACGTCCACACACGTTTATGTTTATAGCCTCGAACAGCGGCTCAGCCAATGGTCTTGGTCTCTGAACAAGTTCCTTTAGAATATGAACGATTATCCCTCCAAAAAGAATAGCAACTATTGATACGACGATTACTTTTAAAGCATTTTTTCTGTCAAAGATCAATAGCCCTGATATAACAAGCGGTAATAAAAAATAGCCGCTGCCTAATTGCGTCAATACAAACATTGCAAACCCTGTATACGAATTCCAGAGATGCTGATTAATAAACAAGAAAATCGACTGGTCTGTTGATAT
>JAUWOV010000021.1 GCA_030611945.1 bacterium
ACATGATGCTTCTTTCTTTATCTCCTTAAATATTCCCGTAGATACTATTAATATTTTCCTGACCCCATCCCGAAAGCTTTCGGGATGGGGTCCCTTGTATCCTCCACCTAGGGGGTAAGGATGTATCTTACCATTTCCAAAGGCGATATATTTCCTTATTGAAATTTTTCAACCTGTCTATATAATATGTGGGCTTTTATTAGATTAAGGAAACTCTATGAAAAAACTTTTTATTATCGGTGTTGGGAATATGGGAATGGCCATATTAGAAGGAATTATTCCGCAAGTCCTTAAGGAAGAGGATATTTCTGTTTATGATGTGGATAAAAGTAGGCTGCAATCCTTTTTAAACTCAAAAACAGAAGTCGTTGATACGATTGAAAAAGGTGCGAAAAATGCTAAAAGCATTCTTCTAGCAGTAAAGCCTCAGGATATGGAAGATGTTCTTAAGGAAATGAGAGGAACAGTTGTTGAGAGAAACCTTGTTGTTTCCATTGCTGCAGGTATTACAACAAACTATATTAAGAGAGTATTAGGGCAAAATACTAAAGTTGCTAGGGTCATGCCAAATCTTTGTATTAGTGTGAAAAAAGGAGCTTCAGCGTGTTGTTTTAGTAGTGACTGTACCAACAGAGATAAACAGTTTGTTGAGTCTCTGTTTAAAGCGCTTGGTACAACTTTGAGCGTTGATGAGAGTAAGATGGATATTATTACAGCTATAAGCGGAAGCGGTCCGGGTTATTTATTTAGAATTATGGAGATCTTTATTGATATAGGGAAGGAATATGGTCTTAAAGAAGAGGATTCTAGAAAACTGGTTTATCAAACAGTTTCAGGAGCTGTCTCTTTAGCAATAACCAGCAATAGCTCTGCCAGAGAATTGAGAGAGAAAGTAACATCCAGAGCAGGCACAACAGAAGCAGCCCTAAAGGTTATGGATGAATACAGAATTGAAGAAATGTTTCATGAAGCTGTAAAGGCAGCAGTCAATAGGGCAAAGGAATTGTCAAGGGAGTAGGAATGTTTGTTTTGGGTAATTTTATAATAGCAATAGCGCAGATTATTAGCGCAATATTAACGATACTTACCTGGATTATAGTTATAAGAGCGCTTATATCATGGGTAAATCCTGATCCGTATAATCAAATAGTACAGTTTCTATACAGAGCAACCGAGCCTATTCTGATACCCATACGGAGGATACTGCCGGCAATGGGTGGTTTTGATCTTTCGCCGATAGTGGCTTTAGTGGGCATTATGTTTATCAGATCTTTTTTGGTGCAGACACTTATTGAATTTGGCATGAGATTGAAATAAAAGGAGTATACGTTGGAATATAAAGACACATTAAATCTCCCAAAAACAAGTTTCAAGATGAAGGCAAATCTCTCACAGAAAGAGCCGGAGATTTTGAAGAATCTTGAAGAGCAGAATATTTATCAGAAGATACGGGATAAATATAAAGGAAAGCCTTCTTATATTCTGCACGACGGACCTCCTTATGCGAATGGGGACATTCATGTAGGACAGGCGTTCAATAAGATTATGAAGGATATGGTAATAAAGTATAAAACAATGAAGGGGTTTGATGCTCCTTATGTTCCTGGATGGGATTGTCATGGTCTGCCGATAGAGTATCAGCTTTTCAAGGAACTGGGAGTCAGCAGACATCAAATTGATCAGGTGAAATTTCGCAAGAAAGCTAGAAACTATGCGAATAAGTATATAGAGAGACAAAAAAAGGAATTTAAGAGATTAGGTATATTCGGAGAATGGAACAAGCCATATCTTACAATGGATTTCAACTATGAAGCGGAAATTATAAGAGATTTTGGGAGATTGGCAAAGGATGGTTACATATATAAGGGGAAAAAGCCCGTTTACTGGTGTATAAAGTGTGAAACAGCGCTGGCTGAAGCAGAGGTTGAATATGCAGACAAGACTTCTCCATCCATATGGATAAAGTTTCCTGTTAAAAACAAGTCTGCAGCATATATTCTTATCTGGACAACTACACCGTGGACGATTCCTGCAAATGTTGCTGTTGCTGTTCATCCTGAATTTAAGTATGCATTTGTCAAGACAAGTGTTAATGGTACAGAACAGGTTTTAGTCATGGCGGAAAGCAGGGTTTCTGCTGTTGCAGATACATGTCTTAGCGGGAAATATGAGATATTAAAAACAGTAAAAGGTAAAGATTTAGAAAATATGGAGTATAGACATCCTTTCTTAGATAGAATTGGGAAGGTAGTGATTGCTGATTATGTTGAAATGGATGAGGGAACAGGCTGCGTTCATACTGCGCCAGGACATGGAACGGATGATTATCTAACAGGAATAAAGTTCAATCTGCCAATACTTTCTCCAGTAAACAATAAAGGAGAATTTACTGAGGAAGCAGGTTCAGACCTTAAAGGACAAAATGTATTTGAGTCGAATGCAAAAATAATAGATAAGCTGTCGTCTAAGAATTTGTTGCTGCATGAAGATAAGGCGCAGCATTCCTATCCTCATTGTTGGAGATGCAGGGAGCCTGTTATTTTCAGGGCAACGCCTCAGTGGTTTATGAGTGTGGATAAGCATAAGCTGCGCGAGCGAGCGCTTGCTGCTGTAAAGAAGGTAGAATGGATCCCGTCCCGTACTATGAATAGAATGGACGCTATGCTTATGAACAGACCTGACTGGTGTTTGTCCAGACAAAGATACTGGGGAGTAGCAATACCGGTTTTGTATTGTACGAGCTGTGAGGAACCGATACTGGATCAAAGGGTTATTGGGAATGTAGCTGAACTTGTTTCTGTAAATGGATCTGATGCGTGGTTTGAGGTTGATATAGAAAAAATTATCCCAGAAAATTTTACGTGTCCAAAGTGCGGCAAAACAAGTTTTGAGAAAGAAAAAGATATTATTGATGTGTGGTTTGATTCAGGTGTGAGTCATGAAGCTGTACTGAAAAAGAGAGAGAATCTCTCATGGCCTGCAGATCTGTATTTAGAGGGAAGCGATCAGCATAGAGGATGGTTTCAAACCTCTCTGCTCGCATCAATGGGGTTAAATAATAAATCATGTTACAGGAGTGTATTAACTCATGGCTTTGTAATGGATGGTGAAGGCAAAAAGATGTCCAAGTCTGTTGGCAATGTGATTGATCCGCAGGATATAACAGCCAAATATGGTGCTGATATATTAAGGCTCTGGGTGTGTTCTTCTGATTACAGGGATGATATCAGGATTTCCGATGATATTCTAAGGCATATAGTTGATGCGTACAGAAGGATAAGAAATACTGTCCGTTTTATTCTCGGGAATATATCCGACTTTAATCCGGTTAAAGATAGAATTGCTCATAATGAATTAACGGAAATAGATAAATGGATGTCCTCCAAACTGCAGGAGCTTATAAAGAATGTCGGAGATGCGTATGAAAAGTTTGCATTCAACAAAGTATATATCTTGTTGGGCAATTTTTGCGCAAATGAGTTAAGCTCTTTCTATCTGGATGTGTTAAAGGATAGATTATACACAGCTAAAAAAGACTCTTCCCAGAGGAGGAGTTCGCAAACAGTGCTTTATGAGATTATTGAGAATATAACAAGATTAATGTGTCCCGTTTTAGCCTTTACATCTGAAGAGATATGGAAACATATTCCAGAAAAAAAGGATAGTGTGTTTCTGGCAGAATTTCCAATCCCGGGTAAAATAAGTAAACTCCTGCATCAGAAGTGGCAGAAAATGTTGAATATTCGCGAGAAGGCTCTTAAGATAATTGAAGAAGCGCGGGAGAAGAAACTTATCGGTAACTCTCTTGAAGCGGAAGTGACAATACATTGCGCAAAAGAGACAGCAGAGTTTTTGGAGGGGTTTGAGGAAACTTTGACCTTGATTTTTATTGTGTCAAAAGTTAATATTACGCAATTTTTAAAGACGGATTCTAAGGAAGAATTAAAGATAGTTGTAAAACGCGCTTCCGGGGAGAAATGTGTTAGATGCTGGAACTGGAGCGAATCAGTCGGTAAAAACAAGCAGCATCCACAATTGTGCAGTAGGTGTGCAGAGGTAATGAAAGGAGATATACAATGCAACAGCGTATGTTAGAGAGGTTTAAGAAGAAACTAATAAAAGAAAGAGAAAAGTTACTTGCAGATGTTAATCACATACGTAACGAGGAACTGGGCAAGTCTCAGAGGGATGCTACTGGTGAGCTTTCAGGATATGCTGATCATATGGCAGACGGAGGGACTGATACTATAGAGAGACAGGTCTCCCTTGGTTTAATGTCTAATGAAGAAGTTATGCTCCTTAAGATTGATGGAGCTCTTAAGAGAATAGAGGATAAGACCTACGGTGTATGTGAGTTGTGCAAAGAGAAAATTTCGCAGGAACGCCTTAACGCTGTATTGTATGCAACGTACTGCATAAAGTGCAGGTCTCAGGAAGAAAGCAAAAATAATAAGAAGGTTTAATGATAATCTTCTTTTCTGCTTTATCTATATTCTTTATAGATCAGATTATAAAGTTCTATATACTAAAAAATCTTTGCTTAGGGCAAGAAATAACTATTATTAAAAATATATTCAGTATTTCCTTTGTTACAAATAAAGGAATTGCGTTTGGCTTACTTTCAAATTCCAACTTTCCTTTTATCTTAATATCCATAGCAGTGCTTGCATGTATGACATTAGTGTTTATTTCATTCAATAAAGACGCTGTATCAAAAAAGGCGAGAGGCTGGATAAAAATTGCGTATGGATTAATTCTTGGCGGCGCGCTTAGTAATATGCTGGATAGAATAAGAATAGGGGAGGTTATTGATTTTTTGGACTTTCATATTTGGCCTGTATTTAATATTGGAGATTCTGCAATATGTATAGGGGCTGGGATATTTGTGTTGAATATATTAAAAAACAAGGCACAAAGTGACAAAGGCACACAGGCACAAAGAAAAAACAACTAGAAATTATGCATCCAATACTATTTAAAATCGGTCAAGTAACTATTTATTCATATGGCGTTATGGTTGCTATTGCTTTTCTTGTCTCAATCTACCTTGCAAGTCTTTCAGCGGCAAAAAGAGGTATTAATCAAGAAAAGATTATGGATCTCGGACTGACCCTTTTAATCTCAGGTATAATTGGAGCAAGATTATTATATGTTCTTACAGAAATAGAATATTACAGAGCAAATCCTCTTGAGATGGTAATGATATGGAAGGGGGGACTGGTTTTTTACGGCGGATTTATTGCGGCATTTGTTTGTGGTTGGGTGTTTCTGAAAAGGAACAAAATACCTGTTCTGAAAACCTGCGACCATATAGTCCCGTATCTTGCATTAGGTCAGGCAATAGGGAGAATCGGCTGTTTTCTTAATGGATGCTGTTTTGGAAAGCCGACAAATCTTCCATGGGGAATGATATTTCCAGGAGGAAGCATAGCAGGAGATATCTATCCTGCTGTGCATATTCATCCAACGCAGTTGTATTCTGTTTATACAAATTTTTTGATATTCGCAATACTATTATTATTTGGAAAATTGGAAGAAGTTTGACGGACAAATTTTATATCTGTATTTGATTCTATATTCTGTATCAAGATTTCTTATAGAATTCCTGCGGGCAGACAATCCGCAGATTCTGTTTGGATTAACAATCTCTCAGGTAATTTGCGTTGTGTTATTTGCAACAGGAGTAGTTGTGTATGTTAAAGAGTTTATCAGGTGTTGTATAAAAAAACAATGAAATCAACATTACGTCACTTGGTGGTAATTTTATTATTATGCCTTTCAACTGCTGCATTCGGCGAAGTGATTGATTATATTATGGCAACAGTCAATGGGGAGGTAATTACTTATAGTCAATTTAAGCAGCGGATTTTTGAAGTTGAAGAAGCGTACAGAAAAGTCTATTCAGGGGAGGAATTAGAAAAGCGGTTAAAAGAGAGGGAAAAATCGGTTTTGGGTGATTTGATTGAGGAGCGGCTGTTATTGGGAGAAGCAAAGAGAGAGAATATTAAGGTTGACAAAATAGAGATAGAAAGAATGGTAAATACTGCAAAAAGCAAGTTTAAAAGTTTAGATGATTTTTACAGCGCGTTAAGGAATGAGGGATTAACTCCGGAAACTTTGGAAAAGGAATATAAGCAGAGGTTAATGATAAAAAAGATAATTCAATTTAAGGTTAATTCAAAAGCAAGAATAGAAGAGTATGAAATTAGTCAGTATTATCAGGCGCATAAAAAGGATTTTTGGGAGCCCGAACAAGTGAGGATAAGACAAATACTTACCAAAATTGGAGAGGATGAGAAAATAGCGGAACAAACAGCGAAGGGCATTCTGGAAAGAATTAAAGGCGGAGAAGACATGGAATGGGAAAATCTTGGTTTTATTAATACAAGTGAATTACTGCCGGAATTAAGCGCGGAAATATCAAAATTAAAAGTTAATGAGGTTACGGATTTAATTAAGACACAAGCAGGGTATCATATTATAAGATTAGAAGGAAGAAAGCTGTCAAAGGTGAGAAAATTATCAGAGGTTAGAGATGAGATATATAGAATTCTATTTAGCAGGAAAGCAGATAAGATATACGTTGATTTAATAGATAAGCTTAAAAAGAAAGCAGATATTGATATTAGGAAAAGGTAAATGGATCTCTTTGAGTTCCCTACGAAGCAGGCAAAATTTGACAGAAACGCTCCTCTAGCTGTTCAAATGAGGCCCAGAACCCTTGTGGAATTTGTTGGACAGGAACATATTCTAGGCGAGGAAGGGATTCTTAGAAAAGCTATTGTTAATGACAAAATAACCTCTCTAATATTATACGGTCCTCCCGGAACGGGGAAAACAACGCTTGCTTATATTATTGCCAGTGTAACAAAATCCCACTTTGATAGAATTAATGCAGTTACATCCGGCATTTCAGAGATACGCAAGACAATTGAATCCGCGAGAGCGAGGAAGGAGACGAACAATATAAAGACAATACTTTTCATTGACGAAATCCATCGGTTTAACAAGGCGCAGCAGGATGGATTGATGCCTGCTGTTGAAAATAATATTGTAACATTGATCGGAGCAAGCACTCATAATCCTTTCTTTGCAATAAACAGTCCGCTGCTTTCAAGATCAAGGGTATTTCAATTAAATCCTCTTTCTGATGATGATATAAAGCTTATTATAGGGAATGCGTTAAAGGATAAGCAGAGAGGACTTGGCAAATTGAAGATTGAGATGAGTAATAGCGCATTGCTTCATATTATTAAATGTTCAGACGGAGATGGAAGAAGGGCTCTTAATGCTCTTGAGTTGGGTGTATTATTAGGCAAGCCTGATAAAAGTGGTATTATTCATTTTACAATAAAAATGGCTGAAGAAGCTGTCGGAAAAAGACAGGTAGTGTATGATAAGAATGAAGGAGCGCATTATGATACAGCCTCCGCGTTTATAAAGAGCATGAGAGGCTCGGATCCTGATGCAAGTCTTTACTGGCTTGCAAAGATGATTTATGCGGGCGAGGATCCAAGATTTATAGCAAGACGGATTGTTATATGCGCTTCTGAGGATGTTGGCAATGCTGATCCTAATGCATTAATTTTAGCTAATGCGGCTTTGCAGGCATCTGAATTTGTTGGCTTGCCGGAAGCAAGGATAATTCTTGCTCAGGCAGTAACCTATATTGCAACTGCTCCAAAAAGCAATGCTTCTTATCTTGGAATAGATAGAGCTTTGGATGATGTAAAGAGCAGTAGATTAAAACAAATTCCTGCGCATCTTAGAGTAGGACATGGCAAGGATTATAAGTATGCTCACAGCTATAATGATCATTATGTAGAGCAGGAATATGCGCCAGACCTTCCTGCATATTATAATCCTACCGAACAGGGATACGAGAAAAGGATAAAAGAGCGTCTTAACACTTTGAAAGAAGGGGATATGGATAATACACCAAAGCATATATTGCGTAAAAAGATGATAGAGAAACGCCAAAGGACATCTTATGATGAAATAGCAACTAAGAGTGAAGAGATTAAGAAGCGTCTTTTTGAACTGGATGTTTTTGAAAAATCCAAAACAGTTATGTTCTATGTTGGAAAAGGAGATGAGGTTCAAACAAAGGATATGGTTTTAGAATCAATGAAAATGGGTAAAATAGTAAGTGTTCCTTATATAGAAAACAGTGGAAATCGTGAAATGCATGCATCTCTTTTGAAGAATTTTGACAGGGATCTTGTAAAAGGAGAATATGGGATATTATCTCCAAAAAAAGAAAGTTATAGACCTATAAACACAAGCAGTCTTGACTTAATTGTTATTCCCGGAGTTTGTTTTGATAAGAACGGAAATCGCATAGGACGCGGCGGAGGATATTACGACCGCTTTCTAAAATCAGTTTCTAAAAAAGCTATATTAATTGGTCTTGCATTTGATTTTCAGGTTATTAGAGATGTTCCACATGATGAGAAAGATATACCAGTGCAGATAATTGTAACAGAAAAAAGGATTTAGTATAATGAACAACATGATAGAGATGTTTGTTTCAGGAGTGGCAATTGATCCGACAAATAATATGCCTATTATAATTTTGAAGAATAGTGATAAAAAGAAAACTCTTCCTATATGGATAGGAATATCTGAGGCAAGCTCTATTGCAATGAAATTAGTTGGAGTGAGCGCTCAAAGACCCCTAACTCATGATCTTATAAAATCTGTAGCTGAAGTATGCAGAGCAAGAATATTGGAAGTGAACATAGACAGTTTTGATAAAAATACGTTTTTCGCAAAAATAAAGATTAAATGGAAAAGAAAGACTTTTCTTATTGATTCGCGTCCAAGCGATGCAATAGCTTTGGCGTTGCGCTCTGAGGTTCCTATTCTTGTTGCTGAAGAGGTAATTAAGCAGGCTGCAACTATAAATATTACAGAAGCCGAAGATAAAATAAAAATTTTTAGCGGTGTTTTAAAAGACCTTAATGCAGAAGATTTCAGTAAGTATAAGATGTAACAAGAGTGCCGGAGACCGGACTTGAACCGGTATGAACTAAAAGTTCGAGGGATTTTAAGTCCCTTGCGTCTGCCAATTTCGCCACTCCGGCAGTAATGCTTACTTAGAGGCGACAAGCGGACTCGAACCGCTGAATAGAGGTTTTGCAGACCTCTGCCTTACCACTTGGCTATGTCGCCATACTATGTTTAATTATGATGATAATATCTATTTTTATAATTTCAGTCAATAAGTAATTGAAGCGGTATAAAGTGTATGTTATCATTGTCCTGAATTAAAACAAAATAAGGAAAGAGTATTATGAAAAAAGATGTCCATCCGGAATATTCCGAAACTACTGTTACATGCGCCTGTGGAGAAGTTATCCATACACGTTCTACAAAGAAAAATATCAGAGTGGAAATTTGTTCAAAGTGTCATCCTTTTTACACAGGAAAACAGAAGTTTGTTGACAGTGCTGGAAGAGTTGACAGGTTTAAGAAAAAATATAATCTCTAGGTGAAGCAGGATTAAGGATTAAGACGCTTCGCTCTAAGGATATAAGTTTATAGCGTGCGATCTTTTTACTTAATTCTTAATCCTTACAACTTAATACTAAAATGTTATTAGATAAATTAGATAGTATCAAAAAGAGAGGCGCTGAACTCACTGAGTTAATGAGCGACCCTCAAGTTATATCTAATAGAGACCAATATCAGAAGTATGCCAAGGAATACACTGATATAAAGGACATAATAAAGGAATATGAAAAATATAGGGAGAATTTGAATGATATATCAAAGCACAAAGAGATTCTTTCAAATCCCGCCGAAGACAAGGATTTTCTGGAATTGGTTGAAACAGAGATAGCGGATTTGGAAGCTAAAAAAGAGAAGATAGAGGATAATCTCCGGGTATTACTGGATCCTGATGCGCGCGATTGGAACAAAGATATTATTATGGAAATACGCAGCGGGACTGGTGGAGATGAAGCCAGCCTTTTTGCCGAAGACCTATTTCGTATGTATAGCAAGTATGCTGAAAAGAAAGGATGGAAGATTGAGGTTTTATCGTCGCATCTAAGGGAACTGGGCGGTTTTAGAGAGGTAGTTTTTGCTGTAAAAGGAAAGAATGTTTACAGAAGATTGAGATTTGAAAGCGGAACGCACCGCGTTCAAAGAGTTCCGGTTACTGAGACTAGCGGCCGCATTCACACGTCTACAGTTACTGTGGCAGTGCTTCCTGAACCTGAAGACGTTGAAGTTACAATAAATCCGCAGGAATTAAAAATTGATACATTCAGAGCCTCAGGAGCTGGAGGTCAGCATGTTAATAAAACAGATTCAGCGGTTAGAATAACCCATATACCAACGAGGCTGGTTGTTGAGTGTCAGGATGAAAGATCACAGCATAAAAACAGAGTTAAAGCAATGAGAGTATTAAGGGCGCGCTTGCTCCATAAAGTTAAAGAGGACCAGCAAAAGCAGATTTCTCAGGATAGAAAAAAACAGGTTGGCACAGGAGATAGAAGCGAAAAGATCCGCACGTATAATTTTCCACAAGCGCGGATCACAGATCATCGTATAAATTTTACTTTTCATAAGCTTCAGGCTTTTCTTCAAGGTGATATGGATGAATTGATAGAAGCAGAATTATCAGCTGGTTTTAAGCTTGAAGATTAAAGAATTAGTTTTTCGCGCAGCAGATTATCTCGCAAAACATAATATTTCCTCTCCCCGTTTGGACGCAGAGGTTTTGTTGTCATATCTCTTAAAGAAAGAAAGAATATTTTTATATCTTAATTGGGATAGTGTTCTCCAAAAAGACACAATAGATATTTTTAGAAAACTTGTTCTAAAAAGGTCAAAACACGTACCAATTGCGTATTTAACAGGACATAAAGAGTTTATGTCCATTGATTTTGAGGTAAATGAAAAAGTATTAATTCCCAGACCTGAGACTGAAGCATTGATTGAAGCAACGTTATCCCGAATGCTTTCAGGACAACCAAATAGAGAATGGACAGCAATTGATATGGGAACAGGTTGTGGGAATATAGCAGTTGCCATTGCCAAAAGTCAGAATGTAAGGATATACGCTTCTGATATCTCAGAAGACGCATTGAGCGTATCCAAAAAAAATGCAAAAAAAAACAAAGTAGAAAAGTCAATAAGGTTCCTTTGCGGAGACTTGTTCAAGGCATTTAATGGTCTCAACCTTAGCGGAAAGATTGATTTTATCGTATCAAATCCTCCTTATGTTTCTTCAGCGGATTTTGAGGAATTACCTGCTGACGTAAAGCAATATGAACCTGGGATCGCGCTTGATGGCGGAGTTAGCGGTATTGATTTTTATCCTGAACTAATTAAAGGTGCAGAGGAATTTTTAAAACCACACGGGTTTCTTATTATGGAAATAGGATATGGACAGGCTGAAGAAATTAAAAAACTTGTTTCCTTGCGCAAGTCGTTCTTAGAGCCCGAAATTGTTATGGATTACGGAAGAATTGAGAGAGTGGTTATCTGCGCAAAAATTTGACATTATATGTTTCTTTAGGTATAATTTTCGCAACTGATTTTAGAGGGAAACAAAGTGGCAGAAGATAGAAGGAAATTTCTGGGGGAAATACTTCAGGACATAGGTTTGATTTCAGAAAAGAAGCTGGAAACCGCTTTAGCAGAGCAGCGGCAGACAGGTGAAAGACTTGGAAATATACTGATAAAGCTTGGCTATATAGATAGTGAAGGGCTTTGTAAGGCATTAGCTTCGCAATTCGGTCTGAAGACGATAAATATATCTGAATATGATGTTGCGCAGGAAGTGATAGATAAAGTTCCTTCATCAGTCGCAAAAAAACATAAGATTATACCTTTAAAGTTTGAAAACAATACTTTAACAATTGCTATGGCTAGTCCGCTTAATCTTCTTGCATTGGATAATCTAAGAATAGTGCTTAGTTGCGAAGTTGAAGGATTGTTAGCTACAGAAGAACAGATCGAAAGTTCTCTGGAAAGATATTATGGTGTCAGGGAAGAAACAATTGACAGCATGCTTCAGGAGCTGAGTGAACAGGACATAGATTTTGTTAGTGGTGAAGTTGCAGAGGAAGAAGAAGGGATATCTGATGAAGCGCCGGTTATAAAATTAGTTGGTTTATTAATATTGGAAGCGCTTCGCGCTGGAGCAAGCGATATACATATTGAGCCTTTAGAGGATAGGTTTAGGGTCCGATATCGTGTAGATGGAGTTCTGCATGAAGTACCTGCTCCTCCTAAGAGATTGGAGAAATCCGTGATCTCTCGTATCAAGATTATGTCTGGTATGAACATTGCAGAAAAGAGGCTTCCTCAGGATGGTAAAATAGGATTATCTTTATTGGGGAAAGATATTGACTTGCGTGTATCAGCCCTGCCTGCAATACATGGGGAAAGTGTCGTCCTAAGAATCCTTGACAAGAGCAGTTTATTATTGGGCATGGCTGAACTTGGCTTCTTAGAAAAGGATATGAAAAGATTTGAATCGCTGATTGCATCGCCTAATGGTATTATTCTTGTTACAGGTCCGACAGGCAGCGGCAAAACAACAACTCTTTATGCAGCTCTCAATAAGATAAATCAGCCGGACAGAAAATTAATAACAGTTGAGGAACCTGTTGAATACCAGTTAACAGGGATCAATCAGGTTAATGTAAAAAGCGAAATTGGATTGACATTTGCTAATGTTTTAAGGTCTATATTAAGACAGGCTCCGGATATTATAATGATTGGAGAGATTCGCGATAATGAAACAGCGGAAATTGCTATAAGATCTGCTTTAACAGGACACCTTGTGTTCTCTACGCTTCACACTAATGATGCTCCCAGCGCAATAACACGGCTTATTGATATGGGGATAAAGCCTTTCCTGGTTGGTTCATCGGTTCAGGCAGTTCTTGCGCAGAGATTGATCAGAACAATCTGCCCGGAATGCAAAGAACCATACACCCCAAGGAAAGATGAAATTTTACAATTAGAAAAGGCATTTAAGAAAAAAGATATGAGTAAAGCACAGTTCTATAAAGGTAAAGGGTGTCCAAAGTGCTCTCAGACAGGTTATAAAGGGAGGATAGGTATTTTTGAATTATTTGTGCTTAATAGTGAAATTCGCGCATTGATTCTTAAGAGGGCTTCAAGCGCGCAAATTAGAGAAAAGGCGTGTAAGTTTGGTATGAAGACCCTGAGGCAGGATGGATTGGAGAAAGTTGTAATGGGGATGACTACGCTTTCTGAGGTAGAACGAGTAACTCAAAAAGATGTAGAATTGGAAGGAGAAATATAAAATGGAGATGAATGAACTGCTGAAAATTGTTGTAGACAGAAATGCTTCTGACATACACTTAGTAGTAGGGAAGCCTCCTGTTTTGCGTATAGATGGAAGATTGGATGTTCTTGACTTTGAGGAGCTGACAAACGAGAACACAGAGAAGTTAATGAAGAGTATTAGCTCAGAACATCATCAACAAAAATTACAAGAAATGGGAGGAACAGATTTTGGATTTTCCTTTGGAGACATAGCAAGATTTCGTGTGGCTATTTATAAAGAGAGGGGAAATACTTCAGTTGCAATGAGACTTATACCTATGAAACTTCTGACATTTGATGAACTTGGCTTGTCGGAGCAAATTAAAAAGCTTATGTACAGACCTCGCGGATTAGTGCTTATAACAGGTCCAACAGGTTGCGGAAAGACAACAACGCTTGCCACAATGATTGATTATATAGCGAGAAATAGAGACACTCATATAATAACGATTGAAGACCCTATAGAGTATTATCACACTCATCACAATGGTGTTATGTCTCAGAGAGAATTGGGGGTAGACGTTCCTTCGTTCTCTGAAGCTCTCACAAGAGCGCTAAGGCAGGATCCTGATGTTATAATGGTGGGAGAGATGAGAGATCTGGCTACAATGGAGGCGGCTATTTCAGCTGCGGAAACCGGGCATCTGGTTTTTGCAACCCTGCATACAACAGGTGCCGCAGCCACAATTGACAGAATAGTTGACGCTTTTCCTACTGCGCAGCAGGAACAAATAAGAACGCAGTTGTCTGAGTCTCTTGTAGCGGTAGTTTCCCAGCAGTTGATTCCCAGAACCGCAGGAGGAAGAGTAGCGTCTTATGAGATAATGCTTGCTACTTCAGCTATAAAGAATCTGATAAGGGAAAAGAAGAGCTATAGGATAATTTCCTCCATTCAAACAGGGAAAAAGCTTGGCATGAAAACAATGGATGATTCTCTGACAGAGCTTTACAACAGCAAAATAATAAGTTATGAAGAGTATATTACGCGTTGTTATAGCGTAGCGGATGCTGAAGCAAAGGCAGGAGAGGGAGAAAATGCCCAGTAAAAAACCTATCGGAAAGTTATTGCTTGAGAAGGGGCTAATAACAGCTGAGCAGTTAGAACATGCTCTGAATGAACAGCAAAAATCCGGCGGCTTGCTTGGCAGAATTTTGGTAGATCTTGGTTTTGTGACAGAAGCAGACATCTTGTCTACATTAGGGGCGCAAACCGGAATGCCTGCCGCAAATCTACCTGAAATGGATGTCTCCTCAGAAGTTTTGGAAAAGGTTTCAGCTCCAATCGCAAAAGTATATAAGATTATTCCTGTAAAAATAGAAGATAATATTCTGTATATAGCTATGGCGGATCCTTTAAATATTAACGTGTTAGACGATTTGCGGTTCATGCTGGAATGCGAAGTAAGTGGTATGGTAAGCAATGAGAAAGATATTGAAGAAGCTATTGTTAAATATTATGGAGAAAAAACGGAGACTGTTCAGGACGTGTTAAAAGAGATGGAAACAGGAGCCATAAAAATCAAGGGGAGCATTGAGGATGAGGATGAAGACGTTCATGACGTAGCAACTCTTCAGGAGTTGGCGCATCAGGTTCCTGTAGTTAAATTGCTTAATTTAGTGCTTATTCAGGCAATAAAGGATAAGGCCAGCGATCTGCATTTTGAGCCGTTTGAAGACCAATTTAAGATCAGATATCGTGTGGACGGGATGCTTTATGAAATGATCCCCCCGCCCAGGCATTTGGCTTTAGCTGTAACTTCCAGAATTAAGGTTATGGCAGGAATGGATATTGCAGAGAGAAGACTACCTCAGGATGGAAGGATCCAGCTTAATATGGGCGGAAGAGAAGTAGACCTTCGTATATCAACTTTACCAACAACTTATGGAGAAAGTGTTGTAATACGGATATTGGATAGAGGAGCTGTTATGCTCTCTCTGGAGCAGGTGGGACTTTTGGATGAAGATTTAAGAATATTAAGAAGTTTAATTAAAAAGCCTAACGGCATTATTCTTGTTACCGGTCCAACAGGATGTGGCAAGACTACAACTCTTTATTCTGCGTTAGGAGAAATTAATTCTCCCGAAGACAAGATAATTACCACGGAAGATCCTGTTGAGTATAATTTAGCAGGTATTATACAAGTGCAAATAAGGGCTCATATAGGTTTAACTTTTTCCAAGTGCCTAAGAAGTATATTAAGACAGGACCCTGATAAGATATTAGTAGGAGAGATCCGTGATCTGGAGACCGCAGAAATGTCTATTCAGGCTTCACTTACAGGGCATTTAGTGCTGAGCACGTTACATACCAATGATGCGGCCAGCACGATTGTCAGGCTTATTGATATGGACATTGAGCCTTTTCTTATAACATCAACGATAGAGGCTATTATTGCGCAAAGACTTGTTAGAAAAATATGTTCCAGCTGCAAAGAAGAGTATTCTCCCGATGCGGAAGAATTATCCTTAATTGGACTCAAGCCTGAGGATGCAAAAGGCAAGAAGTTTTATAGGGGCAAAGGATGTGAAATATGCAACGGTATTGGATATAAGGGACGAATAGGTATTTTCGAGATACTTGTTGTTAATGATGAAATAAGAAGTCTTGTTGTTAATAAGGCAACTGCTGCTGACCTTAGAAAAAAATCTCACGAAAAAGGAATGTCAATGTTGAGAGAAGATGGATTGAAGAAGATATGGATGGGCATCACTACTATTGACGAAGTAGCAAGAGAGACACAGGGAGTGGAGATTTAAAAAACGGAGGTTTTTTCATGGCTATTTATGCTTATGTTGCGATGAATAATAGCGGTAAAGAGATAAGTGGAAGTGTTGAGGCGGAAACTTCTACTTTGGCGATATCCCAGATAAGGGATATGGGTTATTTTCCTACGAAGGTTTATGAAAAGTCTTCTGCTTCAGGGACTTCAACATCCGCTAAACCTGCAAAGGCTGGCGGAAGTATGAATATTGCGATTAAACTGCCGGGAATTGGTGATAGAATAAAGCCTAAACACTTATCCGTTTTTGTCAGACAATTGGCAACATTGCTTGGCGCGGGACTTCCTTTATTGAGGAGCATTAATGTTCTGAGCGATCAGGCCAAGCCTGGTATCATAAAAGAAACGCTCTCAGAGGTAGCTGTAGATATTGAGGGAGGCGCTACATTTTCAGACGCAGTTGCCAAACACCCAAAAAGCTTTTCAAAGCTTTTTGTTAATATGATAAAAGCCGGTGAAGTCGGTGGAATTTTAGAGGCGGTTTTGGAAAGATTGGCTGAATTTTCAGAGAAGGAAGAGGCGTTAAAGAGAAAAATTAAAGCTGCTATGGTTTATCCTATACTTGTTACTGTTGCGGCTGTAGGAATACTTACTTTTTTAATCATAGTGGTTATACCGACCTTTAAAAAGATGTTTGAGGATTTTAATACGGAATTGCCGGGTGCTACTGTAATGCTGCTAAAAATATCAGATCTTTTCAAGGACTGGAAGAGTATTCTTGTTATTCTTGGATCATTAGTCGGACTATTTATAATATATAAGCTTATTAGGAAAACACAAAAAGGGGAGTATTATTCGGATAAGCTCAAGTTGTATATCCCTGTTGTCGGTCCCTTGGCAAAAAAAACAGCTGTCGGAAGGTTTGCAAGAACATTTGCAACCCTGATCGGAAGCGGAGTCCCAATACTTCAGGCGCTTACAATTGTAAAGGATACATCAGGCAATGAAGTAATAGCTCAGGCAATGGTATCTGTTCGTGATAGTATCAGAGAGGGAGAATCAATAGCAGGTCCTCTAAAAGCAAGCGGAATATTTCCTCCGCTGGTCATTAATATGGTGGATGTCGGCGAGGAAACAGGAGCGCTGGATAAGATGCTGCTTAAAGTAGCAGATACGTATGATCAGGAAATAGATGCCGCAGTGGAAGCTTTAACAAGCGTAATGGAGCCAATTATGATTGTAGGTATGGGGATTGTTGTAGGTTTCATAGTTATTGCGTTATTCTTACCGTTGATTAAGCTGGCTACAGCGATTGTATGAAGCCAAGAATCCTAGTTGTAGACGATGAGTTAAATATGCAGAAAACCCTTTCCGGCATTCTCCGTCAGCAAGGCTATGATATCAAGGTATGCGGTGACGGAAAAGAAGCCGTAGAAGTTTTAGACACCGAGCAATTCAATTTAATAATCACTGACATAAAGATGCCTCGTATGGATGGGATGACTATGTTATCTGCTGTGAGAAAGAATAACAATGAAATACCTGTTATAATTATTACAGGGCACGCTACTGTGGATACGGCAATTGATGCGGTAAAGCTTGGAGCGTACGATTATATCAGGAAACCATACACTCCTGACGAGATTCTTTTCTCTGCGCGCAGGGCGCTGGAACATGAAAAGCTAATAAGCGAAAATTTATATCTACATGACCAGCTGAAAGAAAAATTTCGCCTTAAAGGTCTAATCGGAAATAATAAAAAAATGCAGAAAGTATATCAATTCGTACAAAAGGTTTCTAAAGCCAATGCCGCTATACTAATAAGAGGAGAGAGTGGAACAGGTAAGGAACTGATAGCTAATGCGATTCACTATAATAGTCCGCGTAAGAAAAACAAGTTTCTAGCTATAAATTGCGGAGCTTTGCCGGAGAATCTGTTGGAAAGCGAATTGTTTGGACATGAGAAAGGCGCATTTACAGGCGCTATAAGCAGTAGGAAAGGAATATTTGAGACAGCTGATAAAGGGACTGTTTTTCTTGATGAAATAGGAGATCTTTCTTTGACTACGCAGATGAAATTATTGCGCGTTCTTCAAGACGGAGAATTTAGAGGAGTTGGAGGAACTCGGGAAATTAAAGTTGATGTGAGAATTATAAGCGCAACTAATAAGAATTTGGAAGATCTGATAAAAGAGGGACTGTTTAGAGAAGATTTATATTATCGAATAAATGTAATTGCTATTGATCTGCCTCCCCTCAGAGAAAGGAAAGACGATATAACTCTTTTGGTAAAGCACTTTTTAGCGCCTAAACGGATTTCCTCTGAAGCAATGAATTTACTCATAAATTTTGACTGGCCTGGTAATGTTAGAGAGCTGGAAAACGTAATTGAACGCGCGGTAGCATTGCAGGAAGGACCATGTATTCTTCCTGAGGATTTACCGGAATATATTTCCATAGGGGCACGGCGCGCCGTGCCCCTACAATTGGAAAATTTTCGCGAGGCGCGAACCGCTTTTGAAGAGAGCTTTTTAATCAATATACTAAAAAAGACAAATAGAAATATATCGCTTGCTTCAAAGAAAGCAGGTCTAAGCAGACGCCATTTCTACGAAAAGATGAGATTACATGGAATAAAGAAGGATTAAGTGATAAGGATTAAGGATTTATTTTCGCAGCTTGCGTATCTGTTTATATTAACAATTTTAGCCATTTTTCTTGTGTATGTTGCCATCAATGTGTGGAAGTCTCCTCTTCTTCAGCACAGGGATTTTTTTATTGCGGTTATCTTTTTTTCTCTGGGGGTTGTTGCCTCTATCTTTATATGGAAAATTATCATTCAGCCGATATTTTCGTCTTTTCAACAAGGGGCTTCAGTCCCTTGTCAGCCCGCAGCCTCCAGCAACGGTCTTCAACCTCTTGTTAACTCAAGAGAACAACTCAAAAAATGGAGTCAGGAATTAGAAAAAAAGGTAGAGGAAAGAACAGCAGAGCTAAAAAAAACCAATATAGAATTACTTGATACAGAGTTTGAACTTATGGAGAGAGACAAGCTCTCCTCTATGGGAGAGATATCTGCAAAACTGGCGCATGAAATAAAGAATCCTCTAGCGATTATTAATAATGTGGCGTTTTTTCTCAAGAACGCTTTTAAGAAGCCGGGACATGAAGTATCAGAACAAGTTGAAATCCTTTTTCAGGAAACAGACCGCATTAATAAACTTGTTACTGATCTACTCCAGTTTTCCAGAATTTCAGCATCTAGGGATAAGAATGCGGCTATGATTGATATTAATGAGGTTCTTGATGACGCGATTGTCTCTTTTGAATCGGTCGGGGCACGGGGCGCGGTGCCCCTACCAGAGAAAAAATACGCAATAAGATTACCAAAAATAAAAGCCAATCCGGACCAGTTGAAACAGGTATTTTTGAATATAATTACCAATGCTTATCAATCTATGGGAAACAGCGGGCTTCTTACAATAACCACAGATGTGAAAGAAAATGTAGGGACAGGGCTTGCCCCTGTCCGAGAAGAGGATATTATAGAAATTGTTTTCACTGATACAGGCTGCGGGATCGCGCCTGAAAATTTAAAGAAAATATTCACTCCGTTTTTTTCCACAAAAGAGCCGGGAAAGGGAACAGGACTTGGGCTTTATATCTGTAAGTCATTAATAAAAACTCTTAATGGAGATATCTCGGTTCAATCCGAAGAGGGAAAGGGAACAAGTTTTACCATTAGTTTGCCAGTGAGGGAAAGCGCACACACTGAGATGAAAGAAACACTATGAAGAAGGCACAAAGTGGCAAAGGCACATAGGCACAAAGGATAAAAAGTCCCCCTTTGAAGGGGGATTAAGGGGGATGTTTTAATGTTTGGCATAAATCTTGCTTTATAGTAATATAAGGACGGAAAGGAGGAGAAATGAAATTCAAAAGAGGATTTACACTTATTGAGTTATTGGTCGTAATCGCAATCATTACATTGCTTGCTTCAATAATAGTTCCTAATTATTTTAAAGGACTTGAGAAATCCAGGGAAGGAAAGGCGCTGGCGGATGTGGTGCTTTTGAGAAAAAGCGTTGACTTGTTCAGAGTTGATCATGGCGGAGACCTGCCTGCGAGTCTTGATGTTCTTGTGAAGGATAGATATTTAACTAGTAAAGAAGTTCCCAAAGATCCATGGGGAGTAGTCTATGAGTATGAATTTACAGAAAACAGCTACACAATAAAAAGCAGTAAAGGTCAATCAGTGACAATTAATTTTTAAAGGAGGGGAAAATGAGAACAGACGACAGACGACAGACGACAGACGACAGAAAAAAACCATGGTCTATGGTCTATGGTCTATGGTCTAAAAGGGCAGGATTTACGTTAATCGAGCTTCTGGTCGTAATTGGTATCATTGTGCTTCTTGCGGGTATTGTAATGCCGAACTTTATGAAGTATATAGACAAAGCAAAAAAAGTACGCACAAGAGCGGATATTCACAGTATTGAGAATGCGTTGGCAATGTATCAGACGGATTGGGGAACATATCCAGGCGATGGCAATGTAAATACTGGAAATGCAGATTTATCAGATGATGATCCAACTAGTCCCAATATTAGGGGAACTGGAGAGTTAGAGGATATGCTGCAGACTAGCGGGACAAATGCTCGCGGACCGTATCTTTCAAAGGATATTCCAAATGATCCTTATGGGGAAGAATATAGATACAGAGCTCCTGGAGGAGTTAAGGATAGTTACAACAATCCGCTAGATAATCGCGGTTATGATCTCTGGTCCTACGGCAAGGATAAAGAGAATGACAGCGGCGCGGATGATGATATAACCTCATGGGATACTGGGACAGACTAGAAATGGCAAATAAAAGAATGTCTGGCTTTACCGCAGTGGAACTAATGATCGTTCTCGCAATCATGGGTATTATGCTTGTTGCCGCCATGCCTTCCTTTGTTCAGTTCACAAGAAATTCCAGGATTAAAAGCGGAGCGCAGATAGTTGTTTCCGCTCTTCGCACTGCGCGCAGTCACGCGATAAAAAGAAGAAAAAGATGCGCGGTTCTTTTTAATATGGATATAGATAACAGCGGATACGCAGTAAAGATTTACTGGGATCCTGGAACTGCTAGTGAATCTCATTATCCAGAAGGAGGTTCTGTAACTAACTGGAAAGCTCTTCCGAAAACAATAAGAATGGAGGCGACGACTTCTTTAACTAAAATTCCTAATATTCCCTTTCCCAATGATTCAAATGCTGACAATCCTAATGTCGGAAGAATTATTTTTAAGCCAACAGGAGGAGCAATGTTTGGCGCTGCTACTAAAACAATTCAAGTTAGTGATGGACAACGTCAAGATACATCCTACATTAAAATACAAGGTGTTACAGGCAGGATAAAAACATCACGTGATGGTACATAGATGAAAAATAGAGCTTTCAGCCTTCTTGAACTTGTTATTTCAATGGCTATTCTGTCTATTGCGCTTCTCGGGCTTATTCAAATGTTTCCCGTAGGTCTCAGGGCAAGCAAGCATGCGGGAGACCACACAATGATGACATTTCTGGGTCAGCAGAAAATGAGCGATATTGAGCAGAGTAAACCTATAACCAGTGAACCCGTAAACAGTACAGACGGTAACAAGTTTTTCTCTTCCCCGTATGAGAGCTTTTCGTGGAGACGCGTAGTTTCAGGAAATTACAATAGTATAACTAATTTGTACCATGCTACTTTGGCTATATACTGTAATGATAGAGGCGACACCAGAATTGAGGAATTTGTAACGCTTTATGTTAAGTAAAAAAGGCACAAAGGACAAAAATTCCCCCTTTGAAGGGGGATTCAGGGGGATGTTGGGCTTTACCTTGATCGAAGTCATGATCACAACAGCAGTCCTCGCTTTATTGATAACAGGCATTTACTCCATTTTTAAAGGCGGTACTGATGCAGGGACAAAGGGAAATGTGAGAATGGAGCGGTATCAGAACGCAAGAGCGGTTCTGGAAATGATGTCAAGAGAGATCTCATGCGCAATGGTCAATGAGGCGAGAAAGATATATATGCTTGGAATAAACGATGCTGGGTTTAAGGAAGACAGCAGCGGAGATGAGCTGTATTTTGTAGCTCCTACACATTCAACATCCAGTTTAGGAGCAGGCGAGTCGGATATGTGTGAATTAGGATACTGGGTAAGATTGGATACAGAGATTATGCGTCATTACATCGCAAAATCCATTGATTTTGTCTATGAATATGATGCTGCTGATAGTCCGCTTGGCATAGCGGCAAGAGATCTTCAGTTTTATTATTACTATGGCAATGGTGATGCAGATTTTTATTCAGGAACGTGGGATTCTACAGATGAAACCAATGATACTACTTATTATAAATTGCCAAAAAAAATAAAGATAATTCTCAAAACGCAGGATGAGGAAGAACGAGAGGCTATTCAGACATTTGAGACCACTGTGTTTATGCCTGGAGCGGAATGAAAATTAAAAATCAAAATGGAATCGCCCTAATCCTCGTTGTCTCAATCATGGCTGTTCTTGCCTCTATTGCCGCGGCTTTTTCATACAGCATGATAATGGACCAGCGCGCAGCAGCCAACTATATGACGAGCATAAAAGCGGACTATGTTGCAAAAGCAGGCATTCAGCACGCAATCGGCGTTCTGAAAATGGATGGCGATGTATCTAATAACAAGTCAGGCAATTACTGTATGTACGAAGGATACGACTGGTATGGGGATGATTGGGGGTATGATTCCTCTCTCTTTGGGATTGATGATACTGTAGGTGGAGAAACCTGTATAAGTAATGATGACAATATAGCTTCCAGTCATCAGCCAACGGATGCTCCTGCCGGCTCGGATTCGCACTGGATAAATATGTATGATTCGCAGGAAAACCTGATCGGCAGATACGCTGTTCTGGTTAT
>JAUWOV010000085.1 GCA_030611945.1 bacterium
ATGACTTTTCCTTTTTGTTTTGATTGTAACTTATTATTTAACAACTGGTTACATTATATCAAGGCTGGAGGAAAAGTCAAGAAATTAATGTTTGCAACTTTCTGTGTAACAGTGAGTTGTGAATTTTGCAGTAGTCATAAAATGAATTAGAAAGGAGGGGTGAAAAACATGACGGTTAAACCGCTTGGTGACAGGATCTTAGTTAAGAGATTGGAAGGGGAAGACAAGATAGGAAGCATAATAGTTCCTGATGCAGCTAAGGAAAAGTCTCAGAAAGCAGAGATTATTGCTGTAGGAGAGGGAAGAAGGACAGATGAAGGGAAACTGGTTTCCCTTGAGGTTAAAAAGGGAGACAAGATACTTATTGGTAAGTACGCAGGCACAGATATAAAGATTGACGGCGAAGAATATATCATTATGAAGCAGGAAGATGTAATGGGGATTTTTAAGAACTAAGGATAAAAAAACAAAAAAAGGAGTAATACAAGATGGCAAAGCAATTAAAGTTTGACGAAGATGCAAGAAAGGCGATTTTAAGCGGTGTTGAGCAGCTTAGCAGAGCTGTAAAGGTAACACTTGGACCAAAAGGCAGAAATGTTGTATTGGACAAGAAATTCGGATCTCCAACAATCACTAAAGATGGAGTTACAGTCGCAAAGGAAATTGAACTGGAAGAACCATATGAGAATATGGGCGCTCAGATGGTAAAGGAAGTTGCGTCAAAGACTTCTGATGTAGCAGGCGATGGAACCACAACAGCTACAATACTTACAGAAGCGATATACAGAGAAGGACTTAGGAATGTTACAGCCGGCGCAAATCCGATGGCGCTTAAGAGAGGGGTTGATAAGGCAGTAGGTAACGTTGTGGGAAGCCTTAAAGGATTGAGCAATCCTGTTAAAGACAAAAAAGAGATATCTCAGGTTGCTACAGTCTCAGCAAATAACGATTCTACGATCGGGAATATAATAGCGGACGCTATGGATAAAGTCGGTAAAGATGGAGTTATCACAGTTGAGGAAGCAAAGGGAATGGATACAACTCTGGATATCGTAGAAGGTATGCAGTTTGACAGAGGTTATTTGTCTCCCTATTTTGTGACTGACGCAGAAAGAATGGAAGTGATTCTGGATAATCCGTATATTCTTATTCATGAAAAGAAGATCTCCAATATGAAAGATCTGCTTCCGCTATTGGAAAAAGTAGCGCAATCAGGCGCTCCATTCCTGATTCTTGCTGAAGAGGTTGAAGGCGAAGCTTTGGCAACAATGGTTGTAAATAAGATCAGAGGCACTCTAAAATGCGCATGTGTCAAGGCTCCTGGTTTTGGAGACAGAAGAAAGGCAATGCTTGAGGATATTGCTATTCTTACAGGAGGAAAGGCAATCTCCGAGGATCTTGGGATCAAACTGGAAAATATCACTCTTAACGATCTGGGAAGAGCAAAGCGCGTTACAATTGACAAAGAGAACACAACTGTTGTTGAAGGAGCAGGAGAAAGAAGCGACATAGACGGCAGAATATCCCAGATTCGCACACAAATAGACGATACAACATCAGACTATGACAAGGAGAAACTGCAGGAAAGACTGGCAAAGCTTGCTGGAGGAGTTGCGGTTATTAATGTTGGAGCTGCGACAGAAACAGAGATGAAGGAAAAGAAAGCAAGAGTTGAGGATGCGCTTCATGCAACCAGAGCCGCTGTTGAAGAGGGCGTAGTTGCAGGCGGCGGAGTTGCCTTGCTTAGATGTATAGCTGATCTCGGGAAAATGACACTGAAAGGAGATGAAGCTATTGGGCTTAATATTATCAGGCGCGCCCTTGAAGAGCCTGTAAGACAGCTTGTGAGCAATGCTGGAGCTGAAGGAGCCATTGTTGTTCAGGAGATTCTTAAGAAAGAGAAAAATGTTGGATTTAATGTAGCAGACGATAAATATGAGGATATGTTTGCAGCAGGTATTGTGGATCCAACAAAGGTAACAAGAACAGCTCTTCAGAATGCAGCAAGTATTGCCGGATTATTGCTGACAACAGAAGCGCTTATAACAGATATCCCTGAAAAGGAAAAGATGCCTCCAATGCCTGCAGGCGGCGGCGGAATGCCAGGCGGTATGGGCGGAGGAATGTACTAAAATAAGTAAGAAATGGTTAATTGTAGAGGCACGGCGTGCCGTGCCCCTACAAATTCATAAGGAGATAAAAATATGAATTTAGTACCTTTAGAAGATAGGGTTATTGTAAAGAGATTGGAAGCTGAGGATAAGACAAAGGGAGGAATCATTCTTCCTGATACAGCTAAGGAAAAACCGCAAAAGGGTGAGATTATAGCTATTGGAAGCGGAAAAATGTTGGAAGACGGAAAGAAACAGTCAATGAGCGTTAAAAAAGGCGACAAAGTTATTTTTGCGTCATACGCAGGCACAGAAGTGCAAATTGACGGTGAAGAGCATCTCATAATGAAAGAGGAAGACATCTTAGCTATTATAGAATAGTGACGACAGTCTTTTTTAGATAAGCCTCCTGTACCCCGAATGCTTTGGGGATTGGAGGCTTATTTGTTAAGTGGAGAATAGAATTGGCTAAAGAAAACACATCTCATAATCCAATACGCCTTCAGAAACTGACGTATCTTTTAATTGTTGTTCTATTGATTTATGGAAGTGTAAATCTATGGAGAAATTTTGCGAGTTCCAAGCATAAGAAAGCAAAAATTTTCCTAAAGACTTTTAATATCATCCAATCCCGCTACATAGATGAAACAGAGTCCAAATATCTTATATACAGCGCTGTTGATGGCATGGTTAAGAGTCTTGGGGATCCGTACAGCCAGTTTATATCACAGGAAGCGTATGGTGAAGTTAGGATATTTGAAAAAGGTGAATATGGAGGGCTGGGAATAGTTGTAGGAATAAGGAATAATAAGGTCATAGTTATTTCACCCATAGAAGGTACTCCTGCAGATGAAGCCGGTATAAAACCCGGGGATGTTATTGTGAAAATAGACGAAATAAGCTGTGTTGGATTGTCGTTGCCAGAAGTAGTGAAAAAGCTTAGAGGAGAAGAAGGAACAAAAGTTTCGTTGCATATAGAACGCGGGAAACATCAAAGACTTTTGCATTTTGAAATTATTAGAAAAATCATAGAACTTAAATCGGTTTATTCTAAATTAATAAATAATGACATGGGATATATTAGAATTGTAGATTTTGGAAACGGAACATTAAAGAGTTTTAAAGACGCTATAGCCAGTTTTGATAAAAAAGAGATAAAGTCTCTTATTTTAGATCTAAGAAATAATCCGGGTGGATTTATTGGTCAGGCGGTAGAGATATCAGATTGTTTTTTATCTAATGGATTAATAGTAAAAACAAAGGGACGGGATAGAAGTCAGACTAAGACATATAGAGCAACAAACAGCGAAGAAGATATACATCTGCCATTAGTCGTATTAATAAATAAAGGCAGCGCCAGCGCAGCGGAGATCGTTGCCGGCGCCTTGCAGTGTAATAAACGCGCAACCATAATAGGAACAACCAGTTTTGGAAAGGGATCAGTGCAGGGCATTTTTCATTTGCCTGATAAAACGGCCATTTGCCTAACCATTGCCAGATATTATATTCCTGACGGTAGCTTAATTGACGGGAAAGGCATCCAGCCTGATATAGAAATCAAAATTCCTGAATCATGGTATGAGAAATCAATAAAGGAACAAATTGAATTACTTGATCCTCAATTAGAGAAGGCAGTGGAGATATTATCTTAAATTATTCGCCATATCCAGGAATAACTAGTTTTTGCCCAATAGATAAAAAGTCAGGGTCCTCAATGTTGTTTTCCTGAATAATTGTTCTGGAAGGGATACCAAAACGGACAGCAATTTCAATTAGGGTATCTCCTTTTTGAACAATATAATATTTTCCATCTTCTAATTCTTCAGCGCTTAATTTAGGAGAATCAGGGTGTAGATTATCTATTTGTTTTTTTATCTTTCCGATTTCTTTTAAAAGTTCGTCAAGCACTATTTCAATTTTTTTGTTAAAGTTTTGCTTGTCTTTCTTTTGTGTTCTCAATAGGTTATTATATGCAGTCTTTAGCTGGTCTATCTGTTTTTGAATAGAGGCAATGTTATTACTTAGAGATGTAATGTTTTTGTTTGTATTAATGCTATTATTATTCAATTGGTCTCTAAACTGAGTGCAAAACAGCTCAACCTGTTCATTAATATCGCGAAGGTGTTTGTCTTTTTCTGACAGAGAGCCCTGTATCTTATCTGTCTCATCCTTTAATAAGAGAATCTGCTCACTTAGTCCAACCTGGCTTTCCTGTATTGTGCCGACATCTTCTTTTGTAGCTATCTTAGTTATTACACAACCTGATAAAAAAACAGTGAACAGTGAACAGCAAACAGTAAGTAGTAAGATTTTGTTGGATAATCTAACTTTTTTCATAAAAGGAATAAGATTATTACTGCGAAATTAGAAGATGCGCTCTTCTGTTTTTTGCCCAGGCCTTTTCATTATGTCCTATATCAGCAGGCTTATCTTCTCCATAGGTTATTGTGTATAATCTTGACGGAGAGATACCTAATCCTGTTAGATACCTGCGCACACCCAAGGATCTCTGTTCGCCGAGTATGAGATTAAACTTTCTAGAACCTCGCTCATCGCAATGTCCTTCAATCATTAGGCGCGCATTTCTATGCTTTTTTAACCATGCCGCAACTTTCTCCAATGTGGATATTGCGTCTTTTCCCAGACGATAGCTGTCATAATTAAATAGAATGTCAGAAAATATTACTTTTTCCTCTGCACTGGGTTCTGCAAATATTATATCACCAACAGGTCTTTCCAGAGGAATATTTTCTCCCTTAATTGCAGACATTTGGGCTTGCTTTATACGGTCTTCATTTGTGAACTTCTTTAATGTTGAACATCCACCCAAGCATAGTGAAAGCGATAAAGCCCCAGACACAATCATTAAGAAAATCTTCATAATTGCTCCTTATTTTTTTGTATGCTAGAATAATCTAGCGTTATGTTAAAATCTAACATATAGAATCAGTTATGTCAATGTTTGTTGCATGGAGATAAAAGAGAATTGAATGAACATAGATAAGATTAAAAACAAATTGCGAAATTATAATCAGGAACATGTTCTTAAATGGTGGGAACAGTTAGGTGATATTCAACGCAAAGAACTTCTTCAGGATATTGAGAGTATTGATTTTGAGCTCATGGGGAAATTAGTTAATCAGTACATTGGAAGAAAGGAAATCTCTATATCATTTGATGATATTAAAAGTCCGGAAATTATTAAAATCCCAGGCGCTGAATCCGAGATATTGCGTCAGAAAGAGGCAAGAGAGATAGGAGAGCAGTGCATCAGAAATGGTAAAGCAGCTTGCTTTGTTGTTGCAGGAGGGCAGGGAACAAGGCTTGGGTTTGAAGGGCCGAAAGGAGCGTATCCTATTGGTCCAATATTCGGCAGCAGCATATTTCAGTTTCATGCAGAGAAGATACTTAAAGCACAGCAAAAATATAATGCTCGGCTCATGTGGTACATTATGACAAGCAAGCCGCTTCATGAGCAAACAATAGAATTTTTTGAAGATAATAAATATTTCGGTATGAATAAAGATCAGGTGCGCTTCTTTTCTCAAAGAATGCTTCCTGCAATAGATAAACACGGCAAATTTCTTATGAGTTCAAAGCATGAAATTTCCAAAAGCCCGGATGGACATGGGGGAGCTTTGTTTGCTCTCAGGGATAGTGGAGCGATTGATGAAATGCAGAAAATGGGTATTGAATATATAAGCTATTTTCAAATAGATAATCTTATTGTCAAGGTATTAGATCCCGTTTTTATTGGCAACCATCTAAAAGCGGGCGCTCAGATGTCAAATAAAGTAACACCAAAAATTACTCCTTCGGAAAAAGTCGGAGCGGTTGTAATAATGGATAAGAAATATGCTGTTATTGAATACAGCGATTTGCCGAAAGAGCATATGAGCGACAAAGATAAAGACGGGTCTCTGAAATTTAATGCAGGAAGCATAGCAATTCATATATTAAATACAGAGTTTGCAAAGTCTCTTACTGAAGAAGGGATGAAACTTCCATATCATATAGCAGAGAAGAACATACCTTATGTGGATAATAGCGGAGAGCATATTAAGCCAAAGGACAAGAATGGAATAAAATTTGAAACATTTATTTTCGATGCATTAAAGTTTGCTGAGAATGTTATAAACATGGAAGTTATACGCAAGGATGAATTCTCTCCAATAAAAAGTTTGAGAGGCGCAGATTCTGTTGAAAGTGGAAGGCAACTTTATATAAATAGATGCGCGCGCTGGCTCATGGAGGCAGGGCTTAATATTCCATTTGACAAAAAAGGGAATGTAAAAATCAAGATAGAGATCAGCCCATTATTTGCAAACTCTCCGGACGATTTGCAACGTAAGAACTTGAGTCCAATAGATACTACAGAAGACATATATTTGGTTTTAAAAATACGAAACTTTAAATAACATTTTAAAGAATTCCCAAAAACACAATACTTAACTGTTTCGCATAAAACAAAAACACGCACTCAAATCTTTAACCATCCGGATTCTCTCATTTAATCGGTGATTGCCAAAGACATTTTTACAATCCATAAGCAAACACACCCGTTCAATCATATTACGCGAATATAAACACTATAAATTTT
>JAUWOV010000112.1 GCA_030611945.1 bacterium
TTTTGTCAATTTAGATTGTAATTTAAATAAATTTCGCGACTCTATCATTTAAGTAGAGTCTGTCTATAAAGTAAAAACAGTGATTAGGGTAGACGATGAGGTCAATAATTTGGTATAATCAGAGTGATAAAAACAGACAAATTATTGGGGGATAAGATGAAATTGTTTAACGGACAAATGGCATTAAGATTCAGAAAGCGAAATTGGAGAAGAGATCCTGAATTAGTGGTGATAGACACAATACTGGAACAGCATCATGAATTGTATAAGATTGTATTACCTGACCTGAAAGGACTAAGCAAGGATAGCATAATGGGAAGGAAAGATATCCCAACAGTGGAGCAAATAGTACGAGCAGCAATCTATAAAGAGACAAAAAGCATGAACTACAGGGATCTGGAATATGCGGAAGATGATTCAATAATATGTGGAGAATTTTTGAGGCTAAACGGAAGAGAGCCCTTTTCGTATCAGGTATTGCAAAAATATATTTCAAAGATATCGTCGGAAACTTTAAAGAAGCTGCTGATTGAAATCAATAAAATAGCGATAGAGGCTGTTGCAAAAACCTTTATTTTTGTGAATTCGGTTTAAATTTGTAATAAGTTGATTAAAATAATTACTAAGAAAGCCAGATAAAATGCGCCCAAATAATTTTACAAATGCTTCTCCGCATGCTATAATACACATACTAAATTCAACAGGGAGGGGTAATAAAATGTTCTGCAAATTTAAAGAATGTAATCGTGACCAAATGTACTTGATGCCGCCAAGTCTGCGTAATTGGTTACCGGAAGGAGACATCGTTTGGTTTGTTCTTGATGCAGTTGAGCAAATGGACTTGAAAAGTTTTTACAAAAAGCATCGTCAGGATGGCTGGGGACGGCCTGCATATGAGCCAGCAATGATGGTAGCACTGTTATTGTATGCTTATTGCATGTCTGCCAGAAGCAGTCGCAAGATAGAGCGGTTATGCGAACGAGACATAGCCTTTCGGATAATTACAGCTAATCAAAAACCTGATCATTCGTCGATAGCCAGATTTAGACATGATAATGCAAAAGAGTTAGAGGCTTTGTTCATTGAGATATTACGTCTTTGCGTAGAGGTAGGACTGGTAAAGGTAGGCACGGTTGCTTTAGATGGGACAAAGATAGAGGCTAATGCATCTCTTTCTTCAAATCGAACCAAAGAGCATATAGAAAAGGAAGTAGCAAAGATGCTGGCTGAAGCAGAGCAAGTAGATAATGAAGAAGATCTCAGATACGGCAGTGAAAACAGGGGCGATGAATTACCTGAAGATTTGCGCAGTTCCATGAGCAGATTAGAGAGACTTGAGGTTTGCAAGAGACGTCTTGATGAGGAAGAGGCAAAGAAACGAGCTATGCAGCAAGAGAAAATCCAGAAGCGCCAGGCAGAGGAAGAAGCATCAGGTAAGAAGAAACGAGGACGTAAGCCAAAAAAACTGGAAGAAATAGAACTCAACGGAAAGAAAGCAAATGTTACAGATCCTGACAGCAGGATTATGAAAACGAGAAAAGGTTATGTGCAGGGTTATAATGGTCAGGCAGTGGTTACGGAGAATCAAGTAATAGTGGCGGCAGAATTGACACAGCAGGAAAATGACATGCATCAACTTCATCCGATGCTGAATAAGGCACAGGAGAACTTAGAAGAGGCTAATGCTGAGGGGAAAATAGAGAATGTATTGGCTGATGCGGGTTATTGCAGTGATGATAATTTGGAGGCTGAGACAGATGATGGACCAACATTATATGTAGCAACAAAGAAAGATTACAAGCAACGGCAAGCGTTTAAGGATAAGTCTCCAACAGAATGTCTTTTGCCCAAAGGATTGTCAGCACGCGAGCGCATGGATTGGAGACTATCAACAGAGCAAGGCAGGAAACTTTATAAGAAACGCAGTCCAATGGTAGAAGGAGTGTTTGGACAAATAAAATCCGCACGATGTATTAATAGATTTTTACAAAAAGGAGTGGAACTTTGTTCAAGTGAGTGGAAATTTATATGCAGTGCCCACAATTTACTTAAACTTTATTCAAGTGGCAAGGCATGTTGGGCATAACGGGCAAGAAGGGAAGGGCTGCCATGAAAAATATGAATGATTTTCTATGATTAATGGTCAATAATAACTAGATGTTGCATCAAAAAAGTATTTGATTTCTATTTTGCAGATTTTTTACTGACAGAAGGCTGAATTTAAATGAAAAGGAAATTAGTTTTTGCAACTGACTCTCTTATTTCAAAATTCTTCCAGACGTGGCAAAAAACAGAAAACTTGCTAATTTATATCTCTTCAAAAAACATCTCTCCTACAATTTCTGTTTTTCCAATCTCGTTTCGTTAATACTCTATCTACGCTAAACTAAACTTTTTCAGCAATAAACTTGACATCACACGAATGTTATAAGCAATGATGCTCCAAAACACTTTAGCGTCAAAATGCATACGTCCTTTCCACTCGCAGCGTCTTAAATCAAAACCTCTTTTTACATTTGATATCACAGCTTCTATCGTGCTTCTCCATTTTTTCAACTTAGTTTCTATATGCTTACTCACTGCTGTATTCTTCAAAGACCCAACCACTTTATTGAAAACAATGTTAACAAGTCCAAGCTTCTTTGCAAATTCTGCATTCGCTTTTGAAGCATATCCGCCGTCAGTCACTCCATCCTGTATTTTAATCTTATAATTCTCTGATATATTTCTCATAGTATCCTGATACAAATCTGTATCTTTGGGATTGCCATCAGGAATAATGCAATCAAGTATCAAATTGCTCCTGCCAATAGCAAGATTTACTTTATGCCCGAATTTAACAGCTCTACTTCCTTTGACTATTATGTCTGTGTGCTTTTCGTGTATTGAAAATACCTTTTCTGAACTTGGAACCGATTCCCCAAGTATTTCTCTGCGAAAAGCTGCTCCATACACTTTCTCTACAACTTCTACTGTGTTCCGCAATTCCTCTGCATAATCAGCATTCTCTATATCCAATAGATCAACAGTTTTTCTTGCCCGCTTTATATCTCGTTTTAATATCTTTAATTGTGAAACAAATAACCCTACACGCTTCTCATTTTTTGTTACATTGATTTTGTAATAATTTTTCTTTGCCTGTTTTGTTGTATTCCGTAACTTTAGCTTGGGAACAGCTTTATTTATTTTTCTGAAGAGACGATTTAACTTCTTAATACTATCCCATACCAATGCATTGTCAGTTGGATGATGAATATCTGTTTCTACCACTGTACTGTCAGTTGTTATTCTTTTCCCGTCCTCTAACCCGTTCTCTATTGCTATCTTGTTGATTTCAATCAGCAGCTTTTTCAATGTTTCGGACGATATCTTTGAAATATATTTTTGCAATACCTGATATGAAAAGGGTTCTCTTCCATTTAGTCTCAAAAATTCTCCACATATTATTGAATCATCTTCCGCATATTCCAGATCCCTGT
>JAUWOV010000004.1 GCA_030611945.1 bacterium
GATATTAAGTCAGCTAATATAACATATGAAATGTTTGAACGGATAACGGATCTGGATCCTTTATTTACCACAGCATATACATTTGGCGGATTGGAAATATCGCATCAGACTCCTGCAAAATCATTAGCGTTGTTTGATAAAGCCATTGCTCATAATCCAAATATAGATTGGCGTATACCTATGTTCGCAGGAGTTGTGAGTATGCATAATATGAAAGATTATGATAGATCTGCTAAGTACTTTGCTCTTGCCTCAGAAGTAAAAGACAGTCCAATGTTTCTGAAAAGAATGCAGGCTCTAGCAAAATCCAGAGCAGGGGATCTGGGCACTGCTCTGATACTGTGGGAAAGATTATACAACTCCACGGATTCTACTAGTGTGCAAATAGCGAAAAGAGAACTGGTTCGAGTTGCTGCAGAAATACTTAAGACTTCAACTGATAACAAATTAAGAAATAAAGCTGATAGAGCAATAAAAGAAATTCTGTAGCCCCTACAGACATCCAATAAAGTCAGATACAAACTGATTGGCAGGGCGTGAGGTGATCTCGCTGTATTTTCCTGTCTGTTCTATTTTGCCTTTGTTCATTATGATAATCTTATCACTCAGAGTCTTAGCTTCATCCAGCATATAACTGACATACGCACTCGGAACACTTAGAGTTTTTATAATCTGTCTTAACTGCCGTTGTATTTCAAGTTTTGTCATTGCATCAAGCGCAGCAAGAGGATTGTCAAATAAATAGGCATGATGTTTTGTTATTAAATATCTTGCAATATCTAACTTCTGCTGCTCGCCTTTAGATAATTTATGCGGCATTTTACCCAATAGTTCCTTTTTATTAATACACATAAGATTTGTAACAGTTTTTACTCTCTCAGGTATTGTGTTTTTTCTCCATTTTCTAATTGCTAGAAAATAAGGGATAGAGAATTTACGTTTTCTCCACTTTTTATAGGAAAAATAATCTTCATATACTGTGCAAATAGGCCATTTATCTTTAGGAACATGATCCACATGAATGTTATCAATAAATATGTCTCCACTGTCAAAGGATTCTAAACCGGCAAGCACTTTTAGCAGATATGTTTTTCCGGACTCAGAGGGACCCATAACACACACAATTTCTCCTTCGTTAATTTCAAGACTAACTTTATCAAGGATAACTTTCTCAACTTCGTTTCCCTCTTTTAATACTTTCGAGACATCCTTTAGTCTTATATTCATAATCAAAACCTTTTTTAATTATAAGTTGAAAACGAAAAAACGCAAAGCAATTTTTATTGGACACTAATGCTTATATATACTATAATTTTTCAATATATAACAATTACTACTGAGGCTGATTATGGTCAATGATAATAAAAAAGCGCAGGAATATGCGTTGGAACATTCCGATAAAATTGATTATTCAAAGAACATTGTTTCAATAATCCTTGCGGCTGGTCACGGAAAAAGACTTAAAACAGAATCACAGAAAGTATTACACAAAGTATGGGGAATTCCTTCCATAAAAAGAATATCAGAATCTGCTAAGCAAGGTCTTACATGTAAAAATCAGATTATTGTTGTGGGACATAAGGCTATTGAAGTAATTGATACAATAGGCAAAACTAAAAATACAGTTTTTGTTTATCAGAATGAACAAAAAGGAACAGGGCATGCTGTAAAAACAGCTCTTGATGCAATTGGAAACAAGTTTAAAGGCAGTGTGTTTATCTTCCCCGGAGATATGTGTCTTATGGACTCGGACACGATCAGAAGATTCGCCAAATGCTTTGAGTCCCTGAACTCTGATATGATGCTTGCTACCGGCATTTATGCCGGACCTCCCGAGTTAAATTACTATGGCAGAATATTAAGCAAAAATCATAGAATAATAGATCTGATTGAACATAAAGATATACTCAAGCTTACAAACAGCCAAAAGAAAGAGGAACTCTTACAGAATAATGAATTCAACTCAGGAATGTATGCTTTTAAAGTAAATAAGCTGATTAAACATATTAATGAGATAGGAACTAATAATGTCAAGAAAGAGATATATCTCACTGATGTGGTGAAGATCTACAACGAATTAGGTCTTTCAGTAGATGGTTTTAAAATAGAGAATCAGAATTTGATTATTGCTTTCAACAATAAAACTGTTCTTAAATATATGGAATCAGTTCTAAGGAAAAAATATTACGAGCAATTAAAGAATATAATAACTATTCAGGATGAAGAAAAATTCTTCATACATGAACAAGTAATAAAAGACATTATCAAGCAGGATGAAGAATATGGACCGCTGGATATTTCAGTAGGAGAAGATGTTTATATCTCAGGCGGCGTTAAGCTGAACAAAGGGGTTGCCATAGGCAGGCACACTGTGCTTGATGGCAATATTACACTTGGAGAAAACTCGTGGATTGATAAAAATGTCAATATTTCAACATATCCGAACCAAACACTAAAAATCGGAGAAAATTCCCGGATCCTGCAGGGAGATATTATTAAAGGAAATACTGTTATTGGCAAAAATGTCAGGATTGAATCCAGTGTTAATATAACAGGAAGCGACGAATTTCCTGTACGCATAAGCGATAATTGCTTAATCAAGGGAACTAGTTATATTTTTGGTTCAATAATAGAAAAAGATAACTGGATTGAACATTCTGTTCTCATAAAACAACGCGTATGCAGAACAATAAGGAAAGATAGCAGCATACAAAAAGTTAAATATATTCTTCCTCTTCCCCAGGGAATTGATTCTCTCAACTCATTAGAGAAGAATTAGATGCGAGAAAATCTATCCATTCTTATAACATTAATCGTATTGATCTTGTGTCTGATTGTTATCAACAATCATCTATCAAAAAAAATTAATTTTGCTCTGCTTATAGAAACCAGCCAAAAAGAAACAGAAGGTTACTTGCGGCCATATATGTCCAAACGGGAGCAAATAAAAGAGCTGAGGGAATTCATTAAAAAGCATCCTCGCACCCCAGAAGTAATTGATAAATACATTGAGCTTGGCAAAATCTTTGAGCAAATAAAATCAGGACGACATGCATATTGGACATATAAATCTGCTATTAAAAAAGAGAGAGACAATCCTGAAATTATAAAAATTTACCTGCTTCTTATAAACTCAGTTAAAGATAAAAAATCAGTTTTGTTCAAAGTTTATCGGGATGTGAGTAAAAGATTTCCTGATGATAGGCGTCTGGCAGATGTATACAATAAATACGCTAAAATGCTGGAGGAGAGAAAACAAAAAGAGGAATCTCTGAAATTTTATAAAATAGCCGCAAAATATGCCTCAAGAAAGGAACAGCTAAACATTCTAAAAAAGTCTGCAAAAGTATATCTTGGATCAGGAGACAACCAAAAAGCGCTTGAAGTCTATAATAAGATACTTAAGGACTTTACTGATATAGTAAAAGATAAAGCGCAGATTTTAGAACAAATAGCTTTGATTGATTTCCATGTCGCCAAATCAGAAGAAAACCTAGGTAGGTCAATTGCTGCAATTAAAATATATAATGATATTATAATCAAGACTCCTGACACAATCTGGGCAAAAAACGCGATGGGAGAGCTCTGGATACGCGACCGTTCTCTCAAATGTCCTAAACGAGTATATATTGCAAAAAGAACTTCCTCGCCGCCTAAGATAGATGGATATCTATCTGATACATGCTGGAGCAAAGCGCAAAAAGCTGCTGATTTTATTGATTACAAAGACAAGACGAAAGTATCTCAGCAAACTATCGCTATGGTAAGTTATGATGATAAAAATATATACTTTGGTTTTATTCTTTATGAAGAAAATCTATCAAAGCTACTTATTAAAGCCAAAACCAGAGACGGCAAGGTTTGGAGTGATGACTGTATGGAGTTTTTTATAGATCCTAATAGAGATTATCACAGTTACTATCATTTTTATATGAATCCAAATGGAATTTTCACAGATCAATATGCGCCTTACGGACGCAAGTCCTGTTCTTCGGCATGGAATGGCAAATGGCATGCAAAAACCAGAATCCACAAGTTAAAATATTGTTGGACAGCTGAAGTCAGTATTGATTACGCCTCTCTGAAGATAAAATCGCCTGTTTACAATACGGTCTGGGGAATAAACTTTAATAGAGCTCGCAGAGCAGGGAGTATTGAGGTTAGCTCATGGACATACACTGGCAAAGCTTTCCATACACCCGAAAGATTTGGATATTTAGTATTCAAATAATAGAATTCATCATCTCTACATCTAAAGAAAAAAACAAGCAGCTGGATTAATATTCTTGCTTTTCCTGCTCCCATATATTAGTATTATCCAGTATCGTGGTGGGTGTAGCTCAGTTGGCTAGAGCGTCAGATTGTGGTTCTGGATGTCGCGGGTTCGATTCCCGTCACTCACCCCAGTCTGCGCCTGTAGCTCAGCTGGATAGAGCAGCAGACTTCGAATCTGAAGGTCGCCCGTTCAAATCGGGCCAGGCGTGCTATGAAGCAAAGTATATATAGTAGAATTGCAGACGCTCTGGATTATACAGGGGAAATCTTAATATTACTGGCAAAAACTGTATATTGGTGTAAATCAGCATTTAAAAACCTGAAACCCATTGCAAAACAAATGCTGGAAATGGGCGTTTATACGCTTCCTATTACATCTTTAATGTCTCTTTTTACAGGAATGGTGCTCGCTCTCCAGACAGGAACTGAACTTTCAAAATATCACATAGAGCACTTGATAGGGTCAATAGTATCAGCCTCCATGTGCAGGGAAATGGGACCTGTTCTTACTGGGCTTATAGTTGCAGGAAGAGTCGGCGCATCAATGACAGCAGAACTTGGAACAATGCAGGTGTCTGAGGAGATAGACGCGCTTAAAACACTGGCAATAAACCCTATCAGATACCTGGTAATGCCTAGATTCCTAGCATGCATAATTATGCTTCCTATTCTGGTTATATACTCAGATTGCGTAGGCATGGCAGGAGGATTTATTGTATCAAAATTCCAAATAGGCGTTGACACCAGTACATACCTAGACAGCATTAAAAACTTCCTGACAATAAGAGACGTATATAGCGGATTGGTAAAGGCATTTGTCTTTGGCATAGTTATCTCAATAATATCATGTTATCAAGGATTTAGAACCAGAGGCGGAGCTGAAGGCGTTGGTAAATCAACTACTGCCTCTGTTGTTATTTCGTTTCTATTGATTATAGTGTTTGATTACTTCTTAACCAGAATGTTTTTTCAAAAAAGTTAAAAAATGATAGGAATAGATAAGCTGGATGGAAAAATTAGTTTTCATGAACGCAGAAGATATTCTCGTTTGCCAATTGAAATAAGTGTATTAATAAGCGCTGACCTTCCTGAACACACAGCCTTTTCACAGCAGGAAGAAAAAAAATCAAAAGATATAAGCGGAGGAGGCATCTGTTTTAAGATGCAAAAACAGATAAAAACAGGTTCTCTAGTATACTTAAAATTACAACTTCCTGATGGTAATAAAGAAGAAATATCTGCAAGCAGTATTATGAAATGGCAGAGAACAATAGTAACTTCAAATGGAGAAAAACATTATGAAACTGGTCTGGAATTTGCGCAAATAGAGAAAAACGCAAGGCAAAGAATCATTGAATTTGTAAAAGTCAAAGAAATAATAATTAATATTGTTGACCTGCACAAAAGTTTTGGAGATGAAAAGATACTACAAGGCGTCAATCTTAAAATCAGACGCGGAGAGACCATTGTTGTTATTGGATGCAGCGGATGCGGCAAGACCGTACTCTTAAGACATATAATTGGACTTATAAAACCGGATTCAGGTATACTGGAAATTGACGGAGTTGACATTGCGAGAATTTCAGACAATGAGCTTGATAAAATTAGAAGAAAATTCGGCATGCTTTTTCAGTCTGCTGCATTGCTTAATTCTCTTACTGTTGAGGAAAACATAAAATTGAGCTTACAAGAGCACACAAATCTGAGCGAAGAAGATATGAATAAAATAGTCAAAAATAAGCTTGGCATAGTTGGATTAGACGGTACTCAAAATTTAAAACCCGCTGATCTAAGCGGAGGTATGAAAAAACGGGTTGGGCTTGCAAGAGCAGTTAGCATGGACCCTGAAATTATGCTTTATGACGAACCAACAACCGGACTTGATCCGGTTAGAGCAGATTCCATTAATAAACTTATTTTAGAGTTTGAGAACACACTGAATACGACATCAATAGTAATAACTCATGATATGGTAAGCGCATATCAGATTGCAGATCGTATAGCAATGTTATATAATGGTAAGATTATTCAGGCGGGAACTGTTCAGGAAATCAAGAATACAGACAGTCCCGTTGTCAAACAATTTATTACAGGAAGTAATGTGGGACCTATAACTTAACGGAGGTATATTTTGAATACTGAAAAGAAGGTCGGGATAGCATTTTTTGTAGGCATTGTATTGCTTATGGCTCTAACATTCTGGGTTGGGAAAATCAGGTTGTTTGAAAACGGATATATAATAAAAGTCAACTTCAGCCAGATAGGCGGACTCAAAAAAGGAGATACGGTAACATTGGCTGGAATGAAAGTAGGACGCGTTGAAGACTTTGATATAAAGAATAATAAAATACAGGTTTCTTTGTGGATAAAAAAAGAAACAATACTCAGGCAAAACTCTATATTCAGCATTAATGACGTAAGCCTTATGGGAGGTAAATACGTTGCTATTACAATGGGAACTACAGATAGCCCTGTTCTAACATCTGGTAGTATTCTTGACGGCGCAGATTCCTATCAGCTAAATCAGCTCTTTACCAAAGCTGGAGAAATATCTGATAGCATTGGGAAACTTGTTGAGAAAATTGAAAAGGGAGAGGGAACAGCAGGAAAACTCTTAACTGACGAAGAACTTTATAAGAATACTTCTGAGTTTATGAAGTCAGCAAAGGAAACATCTGATAAAGCGCAAAAAATTATTGATGAATTTGAAGGAATTGGGACAGAAGCAAAAGAGACAATTAAAACAATTAAGAAAATCGTAAAAAAAATTGACAGAGGAGAAGGCTCTATCGGCAAACTAATTTATGACGAGGAGTTGTACGATGAAGCTAAAAAAACTATGAAATCAGCAAAAGCTGCCTCTGAAGACGCAAAAAATGTTCTTGGTAAAATGGGTAAAATAAAGACATGGTTGTGCGGCGAAAGTGTATATTCTGCCAGAGAGGGAGCTTTTAGAAACAAAGGCTATATAAGAATTGAACCTGCCGAGGATAAATATTACATTGTAGGAGCAAGCAAGCTGGGCACAGGTAATTCAAAAGATGAGAGACGCGAAGTTGAGTATGATGTGCAGCTTGCATTAAAATTCTTTGACAATAACCTGACAGTCAGGGGCGGGCTGATAAACTCAGGCGCAGGACTTGGAGCAGATTACACGCTTCAAGATAAAAAAACCACTATCACAGTTGAAGGACACAGCTCTGTTTACAGCTCTCCATTCTTTCTTAGAACGAATCTGAGCTACAGAATATGGGAAGATAAAAATTACTATGTAATTGCCGGAGCAGAAGATATTCTGGACAGCCCTTCATTCATAGCAGGTATAAAAATAGAATATAATGACCAGGATCTCAAATACCTTGTTGGCTTAATGGGCGCAGCAAGATAACACCCTTATTTTTTCCTATGCGAATATTAACCCGCTATATTCTAAGAGAATTTATAGACCCTTTCTTCTCAAGCCTGTGCGTCTTTACATTTATTCTATTTCTGGGAAACATGTTTAGACTGGCAAATATGCTGGTAAAAGAGCGAATTAGCGTGCTTAGCATATTGAAACTAGTTGTATGTCTTCTCCCCTTTATCCTGACCTACACCTTACCAATGGCAATACTGGTGGCTACTCTTACCTCTATTGGCAGACTCTCTTCCGACAACGAAATAATTGCTATGAAAGCAACCGGGATAAATCCTTATAGAATAATCATGCCGCCGATTCTTGCTGTTGGTGTAATATTGTGCCTGGTATCTTTGCCGTTAAATAATACAATTGCTCCTAATGCAAACTTTTCTTCAAAAAAATTATTCAAAGAAATTGGTATTTTGAATCCCTCAGCTCTTCTGGAAGAAAAAAAGCCGATGAAGCTATTCAAAGGATATACTTTTTATATAGACAAAATTAGAAATAATATTCTATACAATGTGATAATTTATCAGTTAAAACCTGACTCTTCTGTAAGAACAATAACCGCAAAACAAGGACGTTTTATATCTAAGCCAAAGATTAAGAGTCTGGTGCTCAAATTAAAGAATGGATCTATTGAGGAGTTAAACTCCAAAAATTCTAACGAATATTTTAAATGCTCTTTTAGGATTTACCCTGTAGATTTTGGTTCTATTGCTTATGATATGATCAAATTAAAAAAGAGCGCTATTGAAATGACTTCTAATGACTTGAAAAACAAAATTATAAATAAAAAGACTAATATAAATAAATTATACGTGGAATTATACAGAAAAGCTTCACTTTCCTTCACATTTATTCCATTTATCCTGATAGGCATCCCCTTGAGTATCAGATATCGCCGCAGTAGCAAATTTGCAGCTATGGGAATAGGTATGCCCGTTATTCTTATTCATTACTTATTAATGATATCAGGATCAATAATAGGCCAGAAAGGCTACATGCCACCTGCTGTGGCAATGTGGCTGCCAAATATCATAATTGGAACAACAGGTATATACTTAATTTATAAAACCAGTTATAGCCATAGATAGGAAAATAGAAAAATGATATTATATAGCAAGGTCAATCATGGCGAAAAAGCAGGTGAGAAGAACTTGAATTGCCAAGAGCTTTTTAGGAATAAAACAAAAATGCAAAAAAAGCTAAAAAAATTAACTTTTTTTTGCTAAACTATAACCTGTTATTTACAGATAAGGAGTTTTGAAATGGGGAAAAAGTTATTTGATCATTTTTGCCTTGGCGTAAATTACTGGCCGCGACACAGGGGAATTAACGTGTGGAAAGACTGGCGGTCCGAAGAGATTGACCGGGAGTTCGGCGAGATGGAATCTATAGGCATCAATACTGTCAGGATGTTTCTTGTGTGGGATGATTTTCAGCCTGTCAAGGAATGGTATGGGGGGCATCGCAAAAGCAAAATCAGGGTATGTTTCAGGCATGACGAGAATGTTACGATAGAGAACAATCCCTCAATGATTGACCCTGTTATGATGGAGCGCTTTGAGCAGATGCTCGATATGGCGTTGAAGCACAATCTGAAGCTCATGCCTGCTTTTCTGACTGGCTGGATGAGTGGAACGTTGATAGAGCCTTCGTTTCTGGACGGCCGCAATATGTTCACCGATCCGGGGATGTTAAGGTACCAGGCACTGTACGCCAAATTCCTGGCCGAACATTTCAGGGATCATCCGGCCATTATCTGCTGGGACCTGGGCAATGAGCAGAACTGTTTTCAGAAATGCCCCTCAATGGATGCGGCCTGGGTCTGGACGAATTATCTTGTGACCACGCTGAAACGTTATGACCCCGGTACTCCCGTGACATCGGGCATGCACGGCCTGGGAATGAGCCGTTACAATGACGGCGATAAACTCTGGCAGATTCAGGACGTGGCCGAAAGCTGCGATTTCACCACCCCGCATCCCTACCCCGGTTTTTATCAGGACTGCGTGGATGATATATGCTCCATAAGGCCCACGCTCCTGGCGACTTTTCTCTCTAAATTGTATTCGGGAATAAGCGGAAAACCCGCAATGTGCCAGGAATATAACAGTCTCGGAGATTCTTTTGTTTCCGAGGAAGTCGCTGCGCGTTTTACCAGGGTGAACATGCACAGCCTCCTTGCCAATGGAGACCTTGGCGCGTTATGGTGGTCTCTCTCTGATTTCACCTGCCTGGATAGGCTGCCTTACAGTAATGTCCAGATGGAAGGCGACAAGCTTGGGCTTTTTGACGGCAGCGGCAATCCCAAGCCGGCGGCGCTGGAATGCAAAAAATTCTCCAAACTGCTCAGGAAAATTGATTACGAGAAGTTCGCGCCAGAAAAACCGAAAGCTGCCATCATCGTTCCTTTCCATGAAACGCTGGACGATCAGTCAAAGATATTCATGGCGTTCATTCTGTGCAAGCAGGTAGGTATAGAGGTCAATATAATACGGCCAGAATCTGATTTTACCCAATATGAGCTGCTGATAATCCCGTCCCTCGCCGGGTTTGGGGGCTTCCGCACCGAAGACTGGAAAAGAATCCGCGCCAGAGCGCGTGAGGACGCCGCATTATACCTGTCTTATGATGGCTGCGCTTTGCGGGGAATGGGCAAAACCTTCGGCTTTGAGCCGCTCCAGAGGACCAAACCTTTCGAGAATGAGCGAGCACTTGTTTTCAACAAGAACTTTTCCTCTTTTAAAAAGGATGAAATTCTTGCCTTTTCCGAAACAGCGGACTGGACACTTGATATCAAAGCGGGCGAAGGCGAGGTAATCGCAAGAAACTCCGAAGGCCGGCCGGGATTGATCGTCAACAATTACGGCAAAGGCAAAACGGTATTCTGCGTTGAGCCGATTGAAAAGTTTTTAATAAAAAAAGCTCACATATTCGAAAAGGATATTTCTTATAAAATATATTCGGCGTTGAAGGACATTGCCTGCATTAAAAGTGGAATCGAAATAGAGCATCCCCATATTCAGCGAATGCTCGGCACTATGGGTAAGGCAAAAATTCTGACTGTGATAAACCATTCCCCCTCTGAGGTCAAAACGGAAGCGAAACTGGAATTTCCTGCGAAGAAAATAATGGAACTTTACAGCAATAAGGAAATCGCGTTTAAAAAGATTGAAACGCAAAGCAAGTTTGACATAAAACTCGAACCCAATGAAGTTAACGTTTATAACATCGAATAACATGGAAACTTGTCAAAAATAACCATGAGGAATATTGAAAAATGAAGATATTTTTAGATACAGCGAATATTGAAGAGATAAGGAATGGAGTGGCTACGGGCACAGTAAGCGGTGTTACTACCAACCCTAGTATTATTTCAAAAGAAAACAAAACTTTTCGCAAGTGCATAGATGATATTATGGCTGTGGATACCGAACTGACAGTGTTGGCAGAGGTGATCGCGGAGGATAAGGATGGAATGATTGAAGAGGCGCTGAATCTTTCCAGAATATCAGATAACATAGTTGTGAAAATTCCAATAACGGTTGAGGGACTGGCTGCGATCAAAGTGCTTTCGCGGAAAAGAATTCAAACAACAGCAACTCTTATATTCAGCTTGAATCAGGCAATTGCGGCAAGTTGCGCCGGTGCGGATTATGTGGCCCCTTTTGTGGGACGGCTGGATGACATTAATGCCGATGGATTGGGGTTGATAAAGCTGATCAAAAAAACGTTCGCCATTCAGAATATGAAAACAAGGATAATTGCTGCGTCGTTGCGCAGCCCGCAGGCAGTAGCCGAGCTTTTTTCAGAAGGCTGCGACATTGTGACAATGCCGGGTAAAATTTTATACGCTATGCTCAAGCATCCATTAACCAATGCAGGCTTGAAGAAGTTTAATGAAGACTGGCAAAAGGTGCCGAATGAATAAAAGCGGGAAGAGAAATGGCTAGTTATCAATCAAAGTGTTTTATGTATTATGGTCCAGGTGAAATCAAGACAGAGACCATGGAAATTATTTGCGGGCCGACGGATATCATTCTTCAAATTGATGTTTGTGGCCGCTGCGGAACGGACAAACGTCTGTTTGATATGGCTCATCCGAACGTGAAAACACCAACAGTGCTTGGACACGAACTTGTTGGACGCGTCGTAGAAGCGGGGAGCGATGTTTATAGGATTACAAAGGGCATTGGCTACAAAGACGGCAAAAACTTGACTTGCGAACAGCTTTGCCCGTCCATTGGACAACGTGTAACTGCGCAGTCACGGATCGCCAGGCACAGCCATGGTCTTATGTTGATCAGGAATCCTATACAGAATCTTTCGTTTCAAATTCCAGGAGCTTATGCCCAATACATGAAGGTTTCGGTGGAGATGATTCAATCAGGTTCGATTTTACCGGTACCGGATAATGTGACGGATGAAGAAGCTGCTCTGGTGGAGCCGACCGCCTGTGCTTTGGAAAGCATTTTTGCCACTCCCCATGCGGTTGGCGTGGACAGCGAAGGACGGCATATAGTCCGCAGCGGCATCAAGCGGAAAGGACGAACACTGATTATCGGTTCCGGCACGCTGGCCTTGATCTACGGGCAATTGGCGAAAATAGAGGGAGCAAAAGATATCTGGTTTATTGTGCGCTCGCAATCCAAAGTGGAGCTGGCCAGCGAAATCCTTGGTGATTGGGCTAAGTTCAAAATTGTACCGGATTATTCGACTTGCCCGCTTTCCAAAAAAATAGAGATGGAAACGGAGTTGGTGAAGGAGTTTACCGACCTTAGCGATGGAAACTTGTTTGATGACATTATTTTGGCAGCGCCATCGAAAGACGCCCAAAGACTAATGTTTCAATTGCTTAATCCCGATGGGTACGGTGTTGTGGTCTGTTTTGCTGGTTTGCATGAAGCCAGCGACCATGCACAGGTAGATAATCTACATTATCGCATGGCTAAGGCAATCGGTACCAGCGGCTGTTCTACGCGGACTATGGAAACCGTGCTTAACTGGCTTTCCTCAGGCAAGCTGTCGCTTAATGGTTATACATGCCCGCATCATTATACTTTAAACGATAATCCGGCTGATTTTTTTCAAACAAAAGCAGATGGACGTAAACCCATGCTATATCCATGGGAGTAGAGGAAAATGGAAAAAACAATGCGGCTTGCAGTTTGTGACAGACCCGGCCATATCAAGATTAAAATAGTTCCGATACCGCGGGTTGATGGTGATATGATTCTTGTTAAGGTGAGCATCTGTGGAATATGCAACTCGGATATAGTGGCCTGGCGTAATAAAGGATACAAGACCTACCCATATTCTCCTGGACATGAGTTTTGCGGTGTAATTCAGGAGCTTGGGCCGGAAACAAGAGGTTTGCGTTTGGGGCAGCGGGTGGTTGTCAATCCGAATTTCGGATGCGGAGAATGTCGCTATTGTAAGGTCGGCAAGCCGAATCTGTGCGACTCCCTTAAAACCCGGCGCACTAAGAGCAATGGCGGATTCAGCGAATATGTGGCGCTTGACTACCGGATGGCTTACCCTCTGCCTGAATTATTCCCGGACGAATTCGCACCATTCATAGAGCCCTTATCCTGTGCGGTGCATGCCGCCCGAAGGATAAATGCTATGCCTGATGAACTGATTGGTGTTTTCGGCGCGGGCATTATGGGGCTTTTGACGGGCCTCGTCTTAAAATCTTCAGAATATGAAACGATTTTTATTGAGCCTTCGGATATTCGCCGTCAAAAGCTTGTCGAGCTTCTCAATGCCACCTGTCTTACCCCGAGTGAATTGGAAGACTCTGAATTTTTCGGCAAAATGGACGCAGCTGTTGATTGTAGCGGAGCCGCAATAGCCGTATCTCAAGCTGTCAGAACATTGCGTAAAGCCGGACGGCTTGTTCTGGCTGGACTAGTGACGAGCACCAAAGGAGTAGATATATCGTTAATGGATGTGACGATGAAGGAATTGGATATCAGAGGCGCTTGGCTGAATCCTAATTCCTTTGATGAGGCAATAAATCTAGCTGTTAAGTATGAAAACATCCTGCGGCAGCTTAAAACAAGAACGTTAGTTATTGATGATATCGCCGTTGCCTTTGAACAGGCCGCACGGCAGGAATTTGACAAAATATTTATTAAAATTAAAAATGGATGAAAGAAAATTTGATTTGACCTGTCTGGGAAATCTGGTGTTGGATTTGTTTGCAAAGCCAATCGATCATTTTCCGGAAAAAGGGTGTGCCGGATATTTTGACACACTTGAAATGCATCCAGGTGGATGTGCTTATAATACAGGCGTTGACGCTGCGCGTCTTGGTTTGCGGGTTGCTGTTCAGGGTATTGTTGGGATGGATCAGTTTGGCGATGTGATGATTAATTCCATGAAAAAGGAGAGCGTAGATATTTCTGGGGTATGCCGCACGGCGGAGGCAAACACTGGATTTTCATTTGTCATGGTTCCTGAGGATGGGCAGCGCCGTTATTACCACACCATAGGAGCGAATGCGGCTTTCAATATGTCTAACGTGTCCAAAGAGCAGATCATACAGTCAAGAGCTTTTCATGTTGCAGGAGCTTCATTACTGCCTGCACTTGACGGCACGCCGACAGTAGAATTGTTGCGGTTCGCTCGAGAACATGAGGTTCTGACGTGTCTTGATCCTGTCGTTAGAGAAGACAGCGCAAATTTGATTTTAGCATGTATCCCATACCTTGACCTGTTCTTGCCAAACAACGATGAGTCGTCGCTCATCACAGGACTCAGCGATCCCGAGGATCAGCTCAAATTCTATTTGGACAAAGGCGCGGGAATCGTGGGCATTAAGATGGGTGAAAAAGGCGTTCTAATTAGCGACGGGAAAAAATATTTTAAGTTAGGAATCTATCGTGTTCCTGTAGTCGACACCTGTGGCGCCGGCGATGCTTTTGTGGCTGGATTTATTTATGGCTTTCTTGCAAAGTGGGACTTAATGAAGACGGCCATGTTTGCTACTGCTACAGCCGCTTTTTGCGTCCAGTCGATTGGAACGACGAACGCAATGCCAAAAGCAGAAAATGTCCTGGGCTTTATGGAGAAAAGAAAGACACCACTAATAATTCAAACATAAACAGTGAACCAGAGGAGTACACAATGCCATTAGTAACAGAATACAATGCAGTAAAGGATATCTATCAGGAAGCGGCTGAGCTTGGGGTGGGATTGCCTGTTTTCTGCGCTGAGGACAGGGAAACACTTGAGGCGATTCTCGCCTCTGCCCTGGAAATGGGCAAAGATATTGGAGTTGAGAATTTGCCTATAATTCCGGCCTGGACGTCGCGCTATCCGCCACGCAGTCAAATGAAGCTTCTAACCGCTTGTGGGGATCCTATTCTCGGGATCAATCTTATGTTTTCAGATCTCAAAGCGTTTATGGGGGCAACCAGCCCATATCGCAAATTACGGGTTATGCCACACCTTGACCATGCCTTTCCATGGCTTGACGGAGATATTATGGAAAGCTTTGCCGATTCCTTCGCCTCGGTCATGTGCGACGCCAGTGAGAAGCCTTTTCAGAAAAATATCGAGATTACTGCTGGGTACGTGGAAAAGATAAAAGGCAAAGTCGTGGTCGAGGGGTCCGTTGATGAGATTTATGAATCAGGCAGCAAAGGTGAGAAAAATGAGCCCACAAGTGTGGTTCATGCAAAAGAATTCATAGCCAGAACAGGTGTGGATATTATCGTCCCGAATGTTGGCACAGAACATCGCGCCACGACTGGTCAGGTGAAATATCTATCTGATCAGGCAAAAAAAATCAGCAAGGAGGTAGGCAGGATTCTTTGCATTCATGGAACATCTTCGGTTAAGCCGGAAGATTTACCGAAGCTTCCGGCAGATGGTTTTGTTAAGATCAATATTTATACCACCCTGGCGGTAAATGGCGGGCAAGCCGTTGCGCGAGAGGTTATGGACAATCTTGAGAATATTTTTGACAATCCTAAATTGGCAATCGTTGCTAACCCTCCGCGCCGGGATGCGTGGTTTTTCGCCGTGCGAGATCGTTGCCGCCAATTTCTGGAAGCTTTTAATTATAAATTATATTCAAAATAAAGCGAGAGAAAAAATGATTGCTAGAAAACAATTTGAAAACGCCAAAAAACAGACGATGGAATATCTTGAAAAAGCGGGGATCGCGATAACCGGCGAGGAAAAGGCAAAAATTGAAGTCGTTGACTTTTGTCTTGGTGATCTTAAACACATGGGAGTTGAGATATTAACATACGTAAATACGGCAAAAGTTTGCGCCAAAGAGTTGGTGCTTTTTCCATGCCAGACATGCGCTGAACACATTCATCCAACAATTAACGACGTCCCGGGCAAGGAGGAAACTTTCCGATGCAGATGGGGAAAGGTCTATCTCTATGTGGACGGATCGGCTACGGCGAATGTAAAAGCAAAAATGCATAAAAACTTAAAAGGACATGTAACCGTGTTTCATGAGATAAAGCTTAATCCGGGTGATCAGCACACATTATATCCCGATACACTCCACTGGTTCCAGGCTGGACCCGAGGGAGCCGTGATATCTGAGTTTTCCACCACGAGTACTGATGAACTTGATAGATTCACTGACCCGCGAATCGGCAGGTTTACTAAAGTTAACGATGACGAAGAAGACATGTCAGAAAAGAGAGATTTATAGATGAGTATGATAAAATATATTGTTTTTGATTTGGGAGGAGAGAAGAACTTATGACTTCGAAAGAAAGGATGCTTATAGCCATGAAGAATGGGAAGCCTGATATGGTACCGGTTAGCCCCGACATATCTAATATGATTCCTTGTAGACTTACTGGTAAACCCTTCTGGGATATCTATCTTTACCAAGATCCTCCCTTATGGAAGGCTTATATTGATGCTGTGAAATATTTTGGCTTTGATGGATGGCTATCTGATGACAGAGGTGTTAATTCGATATTTGTTGAAAATGAGCAGCCTGTTTCCGAATGCAAAAGAGAAACAGTGATTATTCTAAAATCTTCTGAAAGAATTATAACCAGAGAATATACAGAGAAGGAGAAAGGCAAAAAAGAATGGTCAGATTTTATTACTGTATATTTTGTAGCTGATCCTCCTACATCTTTGAAAGCCTCAAAAATAGGAATGGAATTTCCTCCTGCTAAGTTTTGGCCAATTGAAGGAGTAAAACCTCAGAAAAAAGATTTAGAGCTTTTAAAGGAAGTTAAGGAATATATGGGCGAAGATGGAGTAGTAGGCATATCCGTCGGCATCCCCTTTTTATCTCAGCCAGGCCAGCAACGAGGCTACTCGGTCTATGACTACTATGACAAATACGACGAAGTTAAAGAGTGGAGTTTTAAAGTAGAAAAGAGGCAGCTAAATAGATTAGAGAGAATTCTTTCGTTTCCTATAAAGCCCGATTATATTCTCACTGGCGGTTCAGGTTGCTTAATTAGTCATACTCCTGCTATTCTCAAGGATATCGCTCTCACATGTTTACAGAAAATTACTAAAATGTGCAAGGATGCAGGAATCCCTTCGCAGGTACACTGTTGCGGGCCAGAGAAAGAAATGGTAAAAATGTGCGCGGAGGAAACAGATTTAGACAATATTAATCCTTTGGAAATTCCACCAATGGGAGATTGTAACTTGAAAGAGATTAAAAAAAAGTTTGGCAGGAAGATTTCCTTAATGGGGAATTTGCATACTACAGAAGTTATGCTGAGAGGTTCGGCAAAGGACGTTGAAAGGGAAAGTCTCAAAGCGATACTGGACGCGGGAGTTGGTGGTGGCTTCATCCTTTCCACTGGAGACCAGTGCGGCAGGGATACCCCCAATGAAAACATATTCGCGATGAAGGAAATGGCTGAAAAATTTGGACAATACCCTTTGGATATTGGTAAAATAAAAGAGGAAATTCAGAAAAGAAAATAGGTTATTTCAAATGGAGGCATAAGGAGTGAAAATGTCAAAAATAAAGATACCCTTAAACGGAAATTGGAAACTGTGGTATTACAATGAGGGAGAAGGAGAATGCAAGTCCGTAGAGAAGCCAGGATTTTATGACGAAGACTGGATAAAAGCGAAAGTGCCTGGCGATATCCATCTTGCTCTCCTTGACGCAGGAAAGATACCTGATCCTTACTATGGAATGAATTTCCGGGAATGCTATTGGGCGGAGAATGTGGATTGGTGGTATCGGCGAGAGATTGAGGTAAGCGATAATCTGAAAGGCATAAAAAACATACTGGTTTTTTATGGGCTTGATACCTTTGCCACAATCTATCTGAACGGCAGAGAAATTGGAAAAACCAACAATATGTTTATCAAACATTCCTTTGACGTTACACAGAAACTTAATTACGGCGGTTCCAACCTGATCGTGGTTAAGTTGTCTTCCCCAATCAAAGCAGTAGAGGGACGTAATCTGGATGGGCTCAAAGGCGCCTATCACACCCCTGAAAAGCTCTATGCCCGCAAGATGCAGATGAGTTATGGATGGGACAATGTCCCGCGGCTATTGACTTGCGGGATATGGAAAGACGTGGAACTCCTCTCCTATGACCGTCTTTCCATAGAAAATGTTCACATAGTAACGAAACTGGGAAATGGAGAAGCAGCCACAGTGAACCTTAAAGTAGAAATAAACAATTATACTGACTTCTCTCTACCGGCAGACATTAGCATTAACGGGGAATGTGAAGAGAACAGATTTTCTAAGAATCTGACGGTGGAAATAAAACCAGGGGGATCGGTAGTTGAGACTGCTATTGAAGTGCAAAAAGCAAAAAAGTGGTGGCCTTGGACTATGGGAGAATCGAACCTGTATGCCATGAAAATAAAGGTCGAAACAGTTGGCGAACTGCTGGACGGATATGAAACAAGATTTGGAATAAGAGAGATAAAGGTTCAGGAAGAACCACAGGGAGATGATACGACCTCGTTCATCTTTAGCGTTAATGGAAAGAAGCTGTTTATAAATGGAACCAACTGGCAGCCACCCGATGCTATCCCTGCTCTGACAACCGATTGTAAATATCGCGAACTGATAAAGATGGTCAAAGAAGCCAACCTGAATATGATCCGCATTTGGGGCGGAGGAATGATTGAGCCGGATATATTTTACGATCTCTGTGATGAGATGGGCATCCTCGTGTGGCAGGATTTCCTGTTTGCCTGCGCTCTTTATCCCCAGACAGAAGACTTTTTGAATGAGGTTGAGATAGAGGCAAGAGGGATAGTAAGAGAACTTCGGAACCATCCCTGCCTTGCCATCTGGTCAGGGGACAATGAAATTGATTATTGTTACCACTGGGAAAAATCTCTGGAGGAAAGACAGGAATTAAATAAGATAAGCCATCAGCTTCTGGCAAAGGTAGCTAAGGAAAAGGACGAAACCCGCTATTACCTTCCAACCAGTCCACACGGCAAGGATTCGCCGCGATCACACAAGGACGGAGATTCTCATAATTGGGCAATGTGGCACTCGGGAACCTCTTATAAGGTGATGGCGGAAGATAACTGTCGTTTCATCAGCGAATTCGGCCGGCAGGGTGTGCCCTGTCTTGACACCCTGAAGCGTTTTATTCCGGAAGATAAACTCTGGCCGCCTGACAATGAAGTATGGGCATATCATTCAGGGAGTCTGGATGGATTTGATAATAAGGCTAAAGAGAAATTAGCTTCCTGTATCATGGAATTTGGAGAACCTCATAACCTGGAGGAATATATTTCCCTCACTCAATTAGCCCAGGCCGAATCCTTCAAATTTGCAATAGAGCATTTCCGCAGAAGAAAATATGATTGCGGCGGTTGTATCTCCTGGAAATTTGTTGATACCTGGCCAAGTATCTGCTGCAGCCTTGTTGACTATTATCTAAACCCCAAGATGGTTTACTATTATGTAAAAAAAGCCTCCAGTCCAATTTTGATTTCTTTCAAAGAGGAAAAGGATGGTGTATCTCTCTGGCTTATCAACGATACCTATGAGTCGGTCAAAGGAAATCTCCTGTTTGCACACCGTCGTTTTGACGGAGAAATACTAGTCACGCAGGAGGAAGAGATTGAAGTCCATGCGGATGCAAGCGTCATGATTAAGGACATTCCTTACAGTTCCCTTGTTATCCAGAATAAGCGAAGCGAGTATCTTGAAGCCCGGCTGGAGATAGAAGATAAGGAGGTTTCTCAAAGCAGGATTTTCTTTGTTGATCACAAAGATTTAGACATTCCAGAAACCGAGCTTGATGTAAAGATCGTATGGAATAAAAACAAGCGTAAAACTGTGAGGATAAGAACTGCGAACTACGCCAGAATAGTCGAGATAAAAAGTATGAGCAAAAATGCTCGTTTCGAGGACAACTATTTCGATCTCTCTTCAAATGAAGTGAAGGAAATTAAAATAACAGATGAAAGCGGATTGATAATAAAGGCTAGGAATTCTCCTGTGACCCCTTTGTGAAAAATGGAAAGATTTGTATGATAGATTATAAGATTGCTTCACTTCGTTTGCAATGACTGATAGCGAAGTTTGTTCACAAATGAGAAAATTATAAATAAAGAACAATGTTTAGAGTTTTAGAAATTAGGATTTAGGATTTTATAAAATGAAAGTTATAGATCGCTATCTTATAAAAAGTTTTTTGTGTTCGTTATTCTACTGCCTGACAGCATTTATATGTCTCTATCTGATAATAGATCTGATAAGCAATACAGACGAATTTGTATCAGAGGGCGCAAAATTCATTGACATTGTAAACTATTACAGAAACCTGCTGCCGAATATATATATAAAAATCATGCCCATCTCAACTCTTATAGGCATAATAATAACCTTGAACTATCTTAATAAACATAATGAGCTAATGACATTGTGGGCTAGCGGCGTAAGCTCTATGAAAATTTTAATGCCGTTTTTACTGGTTTCTGCAATTATAAGTTTAGCGTCTATACCTGTAAGTATGAATATCGCTCCTAAATCAATGTCAAAAGCGCGCTATATATGGAAAGTCAATATTGGTAAACAATACCAGCTTAAAAAGAAAGTATGGACTGATTTCGCATTTTTAGACGTAAAAAACAGAATCGTTCATGTAGCCCTTTTTAATGCTAAAGATAAATATATGCATAATATTAAAATAACTCAGTATGATAAAAATTATAATATCAAAAACACAATTAATGCTAAAGAGGCAAAATGGATAGATAAGAAATGGATGCTTTTTAATGGGCTAATCCGTGTACTTAATACAGAAGGTTCTATTATTAAAACCGAAAACTTTAAACAATTAGTATCTGACATCACAGAAACGCCTCGCGATCTTCTGATCAAACAAGCTGAATTACCGCATCTGGACGCAAAGCTTCTAAAACGCCGCATTAAAAGTCTAATAAAAATCAAATGCTACCCATATAGGGAATTGACAGAGTTGCATTCAAGAATGTCGCTTCCGTTCTCAAATCTTGTAATGATAATTATTGCTTTTTCTATAATGCTGGTTGCTGGCAAAAATGAGAAAAAGGAAAGCATTGGAATTGCTCTGAGTATTGGATTTATCTATTATGGGATAGCGATTCCTATTATATTAGCGATTGGAAGAGACGGAGATATTAATCCATGGCTTGCTGCATGGCTGGCTAATATCATTTTTGCGATTCTTCATCTCGGAATACTAATCAAGGCAAGAAAATAAGTTTTATGCAGTGAAAACCTGATTTTTACCGGATTCTTTGCCTTTGTATAGAGCATCATCCGCTTTTTTCATAAGCTCTGTTGCTGAATCTGCAGTCTCAGGATAATCTGCAAGTCCAAAAGTTATTGTAACTTTACCGCCTGGCTGACTTTCTTCATTAACAAATTTATATTCCTCAACGGTTTTTCTCAACTTTTCCGCTACGATTTTGGCGCCCTCTTTTAATGTATTCGGAAGGATTATAACAAACTCTTCTCCGCCATAACGAGCAACGATGTCTTTTCCCTTAGTATTGTTTTTTAATATTTGTCCAATTTGTCGCAGAACTTCATCGCCGGCAGGATGACCATTAGTATCATTATAATGCTTAAAATTATCTACATCTCCCATTATAAGCGAAAGAGGCTTCTTGCCCTCTTTTGCCCTCTTTACTTCAACCATTAATTTTTCCTGAAAATGACGATGATTATATAAATTGGTTAATCCATCTGTAATTGAAAGCAACTTTGTTTTTTCTAATAGCTGAGCATTTTCTGCCAACAACCCTGCCTGAGTTGCAACAGTTGTCAGAAGATCCAGCTCTTCTCCAGTAAAATCACGCGGCTTATCTGCTAATCCTCCTATTAATCCTATAACCTTTTTTCTCCTTCGCAAAGGCGCAACAATCAAAGACGTTATACCCTGATCACTTAAAAACTTATATTTAGGAAAAGATGATAAATCATTTATCAGATGTGACTGCCCTTTATTTATTACATCTTCTTTTATCTGCTCTCCAAGAGTCAATTCCTCTCTTCCTTTTATAACCCGCATAAAGAAATCCTGCTGCTCATCACTATACAGTTGTAAAATAATTACATCTACCTGTAATATCTTAGCTACAGCATCTACTATTCTTCTTAATACTTGTTCTAAATCTTGCTCCTCTCCAAATACATCTATAGCTTGCTTTATAACATTCAAGATGTATGACTGCCTACGGGTATCCATTAAAAGCAGTTCCAATTTTTCATGCTCACGACGCAATTTTGCCAGCCTCTTGTGCAAATTCGCATAAGAAACATGCCATATAAGAACAACGAATAACAATATAATCCCGAATATCACGAAAATATTAATTTGCTACTCTCCCTCAACAGTCCCGATATTAAGGTCAAGGTCAGCGCGTCTTTCAACTCTTTCTACTTTTCCGTCACGAATCCAGAAAACCCTATCAGAAACATCCAGCATCTTTAAATCATGCGTAGCGGAAATAATAGTAACTTCTTTCTCTTTGTTCATCTTGCGCAGAAGGTCTATGATCTCTTTGCCTGTTTTTAAATCCAAATTCCCTGTTGGTTCATCTGCTAGAACAATAGCAGGGTCATTTGCCAATGCCCTGGCTACAGCCACTCTCTGCTGCTGTCCGCCTGATAATTCAATTGGTTTGTGCTGAATCCTATCTCCTAATCCTACCATTGTAAGAAGCCTTACTCCCTTATCTATTGACTCATCTGTTGAGATCCCAGCGAAAGTCATTGGCAAAGTAACATTTTCCAGAGCTGTCATAACAGGAATTAAATTAAAGGTTTGAAATATATACCCTATCTTTCGACATCTAAGCCATGCTAATTCATACGCGTCTAATTGAGCAACATCCACCTCATCTATATACACCTTTCCTTCAGTTGGCTTATCAAGTCCTCCTATCATATTGAACAGGGTGGATTTGCCCGAGCCCGAAGGACCCATTATAGAGATGTATTCGCCTCTTTTTATCTCAAGATTAATACCTTTTAACGCCTCTAAAGCAACGTTACCCATTATAAAAACCTTTTTCACACCTCTTGTTCTTACAACATTTTCTTCAGCCATTATAATCTCTCCTTACTTTATATTTCTGAGCGCATTGCGTCAGCGGGAACCATCCTGGCAGCAGTATAAGCAGGATATATAGCTCCTACAATAGATAATACTGTGCCCAAAATTACCGCAATTACAAAATAATACAGAAAACCAACTATTGGAAACTTAGTAATAACCTCTAATCCATAATTTATACTTGATACGATCGTTATAAGAAAACCACCTAATAGCGCGCCTGCAATTGAGCCGAATAACCCCATAAATCCTGACTCCAGCAGAAATAATTTAATAACAAATCTATCCAGCGCTCCAAGACATTTCATTGTTCCTATTTCCTTGTATCTCTCAGTAACCGACATCAACATTGCATTTGCGATCCCAACAACACAAACCAAGAGAGATAATACCACAAGCCATATTTGTTTAACCTGTTCTTCTCCGCCTATGTTCTGTAATTGAACCCTGACCTCCGCAGAACCTTTCTCAAGCAATGCCTTATTTATAGAACCTGACATAAAGATAGACATTAAAAACGCTATTGCCAGCACTATGCCGCTTGCTGTTATCATAGAACGTCCCAGCCTTGTTTTTATGCTCTTCACGCTTATTTCAACAGCCTTGCTCAAAGGAAGGACTACCTGTTTTCCAATCTTTTCTTTTTGATGTGTCATTAAATTTTCTCCAATCAAAATATAATTTGTGATACTGATTTAAAAATAAGCGCAATAGCCATTGATACCATAGCTATCAGTCCCATTCCGCAGCTATATCCCACAAGTAATAAAGGCGTATAAGACTTCCAATTTTTTTGACCGAATTTTTTAGCAAAATAAAACCTGCCTAAAAGTGCGCCAATGAACATTGGAATTATGTGATGAGGCCACCATACTGAAACTCCTGCAACTATACCGTAAAACAAGCCAACCGGTATACCGGAAAGCACTGTTATTCCATAAGTAATTAGTCCTACCACTCCGCCTCCCATTATTAACGATGGTTTAATTGCTCCCAGCATCCATTTGCTTCCTCCCTCAAGAGTGGACGTTGCCCACAACGTTTGAAACGTTGCTGTTAATGGCCACCACTTATTTGCAAAGGCATAAGCTGGCGCTGGTATAGGACCCATCTTCCAAATAATTTGCCAGAATAGAAAACTGCAAAAACCAAAAATAAAAAAGCTTGCAATTTCCGCTTTTATAAGGCTTTTTAGTTTTGTTCTTGTCAGTTCTAATTCCTTGAATTTCTGCACATAAAAACCATGATTAAAGAAAGGCACTGGCGCAAACCAGATGGCCACTCCCTTATACCCGCTTAAAATGAAGGTACCCTCTCTAACCATTGGAAAAGAAATCCCGCCTGGAAGACCCGCAATTCCGAACATTCTGGCAGAGACATAGGAAAGCAAAGGAGTTAATATAAATCCAAACATAAATAGCAGAACCAGTGGGAATTTAGGCACTAATATATGACAAAGAACTATGTATGCAAGTGTGGAAAACACCCATATGCTCAATGCAACAAAAATCGGGATGTCCCCCCTTTTTTTTCTATATTCAATGGAAAGACTCTCTTTCTTTTTAGCTTCCATCCCGGCTTTTGTTAAGGACTTAAAAAACAGAAATAAACCTATGATCGCAACTGCTATTACCAAGCCAAGCGCAATACTGAGCCAAAAATCTATATTTGTAGATACATGTGTCTGTCTAACGTCCATTCCGTGTTTCCAATTTGGAATAAGTCCTAATTTATACAATATGGGATTCCCAATAAATTTAGATAGAATACTTCCGATAAACCCTCCTATTACAACCCAAAATGGAAGAAAAAATCCCATAAATAAATATCCCATATCTGTCCAAATGCCTAGCATCGCTCCGGGCAGGAAAGTTCCAATTTTTGTGGTAGCATCAACCCAGGGAATAGGTATCAACATCAAAGGCTTTGCTGCAATAAGTCCTGTCAGAGTTGGAATAGTAATATAAATCAAACCGTAGATTATGCCTATCATTCCAGCAATAGTAAATACCTGCATACGCCATGTATCTTTTTTAGCGCTTATATCCTCCAGTGTTTTTGATCCCTCTGCCATAACACGCGCCATCGGAAATTCTAATTTTTCAACATCACTGGTCCTACGAAACAATGCATACGATAATCCAAACCAATTTAACCTAAAAAGAATATGATGCCCTATTAAGATCAAAAAAGGAATCAGCCATTCTCTGTGAATAAAAATTCTTTTTACTATGGCATCAGAGGTCGCGCTTGGAACTACCCAGCTAGGAAGCAGTTTAGACAAACCGAATGCTTTAGCCTGAGAAGATTGAACTAAAAACTGCTGCCAGATTTTATCTCCAAATATGCCGCCCTGCAATACAAGGCTTGCCGCTCCCAATTGGGCTCCAAATGTTACCAATCCGGCGGCTACATATCCGATAATATAAATTTCCTGTCTTTTTAATTTAACAAACGCTCTTTTTGCTATTTCCACAAAAAGTATCATTGTGACCCACATTGACCCATGGCCCAATACACCTCCAGTAACTAAGGCAAGGTAAATAGATCCAGGCAGCATTACAAAACCAATAAAAATTGCCGCAATAATCGTCTTTACATTAAATCCATCCAGAAACTCTTCAGATTCCTGCTCTATTTCAGGTTCAAATTCTTTATCCATAATCTATGCCTTTCCTAGTTCCAGCTTCTCTCCTTCTTCTTTGTATTCATTCTTTATCTCCGGACTAATTGTTCTCCACACAAGAAACTGTTTTCTCAACGTGTCAAGAAAATGCCTGTTCAGTCTCTTCCACGCGCCCGTTTCTCCGCTTAGTCTCACAATTAATAATTTTATATTATACACATTGTATTCTCCTGCAGGAATTGCTTTTAACTGAAAATCCTGACTTATTCCCAGATCAAATGGAGCTAACCATGCTCTTGTCTTCAATACATACCCCGTTTCTTCTTTCTCTTTAAAGGCAGACAGATTTGCTCCGTCTGTATAGAAATCTCCTACAGACTCCTCTTCGTAGGACGCAAAGTAATCCTTTAAGAATACAGTTAACCCAAGAACTTCTGCGCCGCTTACTGTAAATGGAAAATCAAATTCCCAATTATCTCCTGTTGGCTCGGGGAGTTCCCATTTTCTGGTTACGTCAGGAACAGCAAGCTCTGCTGCCTTTCTGGCAGGATACATAGTAGATAAAATCACTGTTGCCATTACAATTAATGTGGAAGCTACTGCTGAGGTAGAGGAATAATTCAGAGTTAATCCACCCAATAAGTCAAAAACAGTTAAAACCTTTGCTACCACCTGTCCAAGCAAATAACCTGCTACAGCTCCCAAAACTGCGTATACGCATGATTCTGCTATAAATAAGGCTGAAATATGAATAGGAGCCAGCCCAACTGAGGAATAAATCCCGATCTCTTTAAACCTCTCATATACAGATCCCATCATAGTGTTAAGAACTATCAGAGAAGCAATAAGAATCGGTATAAATAAATTCCCCATACCTGACAATGAGCTAAGCCCTAATGAACTATATATTGTAACCTTTCCGTCAATCCCAGCAAAAAGAGTGACTGCCAATCTGGATATAAAATTCTCTATGCCTTTTCTTACATCTACACCTTCATTAAACTTAATCGCGACTGACTGTATGGTGCCTCCCAGCTCTTGCACTAATTTGTACGGAACCATAACAACATTCTCATATTCCAAATGATTAAATGACTCCAACCTGCCGCCGCCGCCAATACTCATCCTTTCAGCTTTTGGCTGTTTAAACTTTTTTATTGACTCAGGGTCAGTAATCATAAAATCAACAGGAGCCAGGTTCTCATCGTCAAGATCCTTGAGATCAACTATACTTGACGCATTAAATATTCCCTTAACTAATAGTTTATTCCCAAACATCTGGATATAACTTTCCCCTATATCCTTTGAAGATATTGATATTAACTCTGCCAACTTATCCGAAATAATACATACATTCTTATCTCTATCATTGAACCAGTCCCCATACTTAATATACTTACTAATACCTGTGATCCTTTCCTCTTGAGGAGTTAGTCCAATTAACCCAAGCGCATAAGCATATCTATCTCCATTCTTCACCTTAATGTAGCTCTTACCTGTAGTAAAATCCTTATTAGGAATATACCATGCCCTTGGAGATACATCAGCTATATCCTTGAATTCAGCCTTTATATATTCATAAGCAGGCTCTTCTATCGGATTCCACGTTCGATCTCTTATCATGGCTCCTTCGTAAAGAGGCGTATTATCTCTGGGAACTTGATTAAACTTCATAAATGACTTTACTGACGTAAATGAAAGCACTGTAAATGTGAGAAGAATGAGTGTTGCAGAGGTTAAAAAAGTTCTGATCTTGCGCTTTTTCATATTAGAAATACCCAAAGAGAATGCAGCAGCTGATGCGCTTGCTCTGCTAACATCGCTTTCATAAGACCTTGTCATTTTCCGCTTTAAGTTCTGCATTCGCTCTTCAAATTTAGAGCTTATTATCAATAACACAATTACAGAAAGCATCATTATAATGAATGCAAGAAGAATTATTTCCGGAGCGTTTGTCAATTTGAACGCAGGATGAACAAAACGCATTACCATATATATCGCTATAAATATGCCTGCTATCCCGCCAATCTGTTTTTTGATATCTACAAATCCAAATAGCAAGCGCTCCATAAAATAAGCAAACGGGATAAGAAGCGCAAGATAGAAGATAATGCCTTTTATCACATCATTCGCCGTAGCCTTTACATCAGGATACGCTCTGGATTCTATTCCAACCGCTCTTCTTGAATACTTTATAAATTCATCCCATTTTTTATTCTCTTTAGCCTGACAAGCTTTTTGCAGAGCTTGTTCAGCTTTTTTATGTAAATGCCAAAGCCTGTCATTGGATATTCCATATTTCTCCAGATTCTCCATTCTAAACTGGTTTAAAAATAGCATATCATTTGCTGCCTGGAATGATGTATTTACAATTGTTCCATCCTTAGATATCAAAAACCCATCGCCTTCAGAGTGAATTTTGCTTTTTGCGTCTTTTGAATTCAGCAACAGCAGTCGCATTCCAAGAGGCCCTGCTCCAAAAGCAAGCTTTATACGTGTATTTGGAGAGGAATAAATTACCCCGTATGTTTCTATGGAAGACGTCCAATCCCAGGGTTTGATCTTTATAAATGAATATCCATACGAAGACGGAATACTGTTCCCTTCATTAAATATATCAATATTGTCAAGCTGCGCCAAATATCTTGGATCTAATAACTCATAAACGTTGGTAGCTACGCATGGAAACAGAACAATAGTATGTTCAACAAATCTCCAATCCATTTTAAATTCTATTGGATACATCTCATCTCCGTAAACACCCATATCCGGAGCATAAACTATATCCCCTGATTCAGAGTCCAAAGAGTATGCTTCTAACCGGGATTTACCCAGGGCTGGTATTATTCTGGATATTTCAAACGACCCATCCTTATCTGTGAGTTCTATCAAATCTGGTCTTACGCCCTTAATTACCTCTGTAGTTTTACCAAGCACTTTCAAAACAGCCAATCCACCTGCAACAGGTTCATCAGGCACAAAGCTCTTCCTTGGATCAAAAGTTACAACTCTTCCTTTCAAAGTACGTAAAGTATCTTTGAATTTACCCCTAACATCAGGGAAAAACTCTTTTTTATTCAATGCCATATGAAATAAACAACTGATATGTTTGATCTGTGTAAAGAGATTTTTGAAATCAACAGTTCCCTGTCTATCCAATGGTGTATCTACTAATCTTCTGCTATCATGAGCAGTTATAAAACAAAGCGCAGGAATCCCGCAGGTTCCTATTATGCCTGCGTCCGTATTAATATTCCCTGCAGTTATTGAATCTATATTCAGTCCCTTCTCAGGACTAATGCCATTAATCAACACACTGTCTCTGGATTTACTAAATATCTTTCCCATTTCATCTGCAAAAGACATAAATGTTTTGCCAAAACTGGCAAAATACCCAAGGTTTTTATCCGTATCTATATCATGATATATCACTAACTCATTGTTATGGCTTGATAAATCTATACACAGGAAAAGCTTTATATCCATCGGGTCTGTAATCTTGCTTTTAAACGGCTCTTCCAGTCTGCAGTGAGCCTGCAAAAAGGCGTCTATTCCGCGCCGCGCTAAGAAATGTCCGGATGTAGCTAAAAACAGGACCGTCCTAGAAGGAGGATTATTCCTGAGAATCTTTGCTATCTGAATGAGAGCAGCTATACTGCATGCGCTATCCGCTCCTGGCGCTATAGAAGGCACAACAGAGATGCTGTCATAATATGCTTCTATAACTACAACTTCTTTCTTGAGCTTAGGATCACTGCCGGAAATCCATCCAAGTACATTCTTAGTAACCTTTCTTTCCCAGTCCATCCTTGCCTTAAGATGAACATCCAGCTTTCCATCACTTTCTTTTATTGATTTTCTGAGATAAAGACCATCCTGCATGGATATCCAATATCTTGGTATATTTAACGGCAGATTCAAATATTTCTTCTCAGCTTCAACACGAGTTGTATCAGCAGGCTCTATAAAAATAAACGCCTTAGCTCCAAGCATTGAAATATCAAGCCATTTGTTCCCGCAGTTAAAATCAAGTAAGACAACTTTGCCTTGAATGGTTTTGCCATTAAGCTCTTCAAAGCTCCCTGTTTTCCCATCAATTATCTGGCTCGTTATACCGGCTGACGGAAGACTGGAAGTTCTGATAAGATTCGGCCACAAACAATACAGCGGAAGTTCTTTCTTGCTACTGGAAACAACCAGAGAAGCCCCTTTATCTACAGGAACCGTGACTGAAAAATCCTCGCTTTTTACATTCTCAAGACCAATCTCTTGAAAAATATTTTCTATATATTCGGAAGCTTTCTCATTCCCTTTATAACCGGGAACCCTGGAGCCAAGATTAGACAGGTCAGAAACTATAGCCTTTATATACTGCGAGTTTACTTGTTCTGAAATTTTAGTTAGGTTTAGATTATCACCATAAACAGGGGAAAAAGATATTCCAACAAGCAATCCTATACAACATAGAAACAAGATCAAATTTCTAATTATTTTTGTTTTTTCTCTGTGCCTATGTGCCTTTGCCACTTTGCGCCTTTTTCCCATCACGAAATACTAACATATATTTTAAATACTAGTCAATCGCTTTTCTTTATATACGTTCTAATTCTCTTTATTCTTTTAAAAAATATAATTGCCATAATGATTAAAAACACATACCTGACAACTTTAAAATAAATATTATCTATCCTAAAAACAGCCGGCCACATACTAAATATTGCCAGAAATATCAATATGTTTTCAATGTAGTGGCGCGGCGCGGCGCGCCCCTTCTTCTTATTCATACAATATTGCTTTTACAAAGTCAGCAGGCACAAAATCCTCCAGATCATCTATTCCCTCTCCTGTACCAACAAGTTTCACAGGTATTCCTAATTCATCCTCAATAGCAACAACTATACCACCTTTTGCTGTGCCGTCCAGCTTTGTCAACATTATTCCTGTAGCTCCCAGATTCTCCGAAAAAGCCTTTGCCTGATACACAGCGTTATGCCCTGCTGTAGAGTCTATTATTAATAGCACTTCAATATTAGACGGCTGTATATTTTTACGTATTACCTTGTTCATCTTTTTCATTTCTTCCATTAGATTTATTTTTATATGTAACCTGCCGGCTGTATCAACCAACACAATATCCTTTTCGGTTTTTTTCGCTGATATCATTCCGTCATACAAAACAGAAGCAGGGTCAGCTCCATACTGGGATTTTATAAGCTCCAAATTCGCCCTGTCAGCCCATATCTCTATCTGCTCGTTTGCCGCCGCTCTGAATGTGTCTGTTGCGACAAGCAAAACATTTTTCCCCTGCTTTTTATATCTATGCGCAATCTTCGCGATACTGGTTGTTTTGCCAACCCCATTTACACCAACGGCTAATATAACTCTTAAAGGTATCTTGCATTCAGTCAACTGCTGTTGCGGAAGAATTTCTCTCTGATTGTTTTTCTCAAAAACCTTCAGTAAGTCGCTTTCCAGCGCATGCAAAATAGCCTGAAAATCTGTTTTATCAATATTATGTACTGAATTTTCTAAATTATTTATGATCTTCTGTGTCGTCCTAACTCCAATATCAGCTGTTATTAAGAGCTCTTCCAGATTTTCCAGAATCTCGTGTTCCAGATGCGAACCTACTCCCAAAATACCCTTTATTTTCTTTAATCCTGAGAGTATGCGGGATCTTGTTTTGAAAAGCGCGTTATTTAGATTATGTTTCAAGATATTCCATAGGACTATGTCATAAAACTTGTTTCAGTTTCTTTGTAAGAGCCGGAACTATATCAAACAGATCTGCGATAATTCCATAAGTTGCAGCCTGGAATATGGGGGCGTCCGGGTCTTTATTAATAGCCACAATTACATCAGACGAACGCATGCCAACCAGATGTTGAACCGCTCCGGATATTCCGCATGCGATATACAGTCTGGGTTGAACCGTCTTCCCTGTCTGACCTACCTGATGATATGAAGGTATCCATCCTGCATCAACCGTTGCTCTTGACGCACCTACCGCTGCTCCAATACTGCTAGCAAGGTCTTTTATTAAACTAAAGTTCTCGGCTTTGCCCAAGCCTCGCCCGCCGGATACAATGATTTCCGCCTCCTGTAGATCAACTACCTGCGATTCCACTACTATTGTATCTACAATCTTTGCAATCAGATCGTCAATCTTTAGTTCAAACCCTATTTTTACTATCTCTCCCTTTCTATCAGGATTTCTCTCAGGCTTTTTAAAAACTTTAGGTCTAACTGTTGCCATCTGAGGACGATGCTGAGGGCATATAATCGTTGCCATGATATTACCGCCAAAAGCAGGTCTGGTTTGTAATAGCAGTCTCTTGTCCAAGTCGATACTCAAACCTGTACAATCTGCTGTTAGACCGGTCTGAATCCTCACAGCTACTCTTGGAGCCAGGGACCTGCCTATTGTTGTTGCGCCAATAAGAAAAATCTCCGGCTTATACTTATTAACTGCATCCGTTAAAATATTCGCATACAGACTATTCTGGTAAGATTCTAATTTAGGATCACTTGCAAGGTATACCCTGTCTGCGCCAAAGAATATCAGTTCCTGCGCAATTTTATCAACTTTATTTCCAAGCAAAACTACTGATACTTCTTCCTTTAATATATCCGCTAATTTCCTTGCCTCATTTAATAGTTCCAGTGTTACAGTTTGAAGTTCGTCATGCCTTTGTTCTGCAAAGACCCATACACCTTTATGTTCTTCAGTTGATATTTTCTTCTCTTCTTTGTCCAGAACTATCGCATCAAATCTACATGCATCCACACATGCTCCGCATAATGTACAATTATCCAGAATCTTAGCTTTTTTATCCACTACTTCTATAGCAGAGAATGGACAGACAGGAATGCATTTTCTGCAGCCTGTACATTTATCAAGAATAATTTTTATTGGCATGATGTTATTCCTTATTTTTCAACGCTTTTTGTTCTGGTTTTTTTTGCTTCCCATCCCATCCTACAAATCCAATTCTTCTTTTGGATTTCTCCGGCGCTGGTGGTAATTCTAATAACTGCTTTATAGCTTCAAAGACTGTTTGAAATTGTTGATCGTATTTGCTTTCCATATCTTCAATTTTTCTCTTTAGTTCTTTATGTGTTCCAAGTATTCCCTTAATCCTCGTAAAAGCTCTCATAATTTGAATATTAACCATAATAGCTTGTTCGCTATTCAAGACACTGGAAAGCATAGCAACGCCTTGTTCAGAGAAAACATAAGGCAGATATCCACCCAAACTTCTTTTTGATGGTATCACATTTTGTGATACCAAAAATTCAGCTTCTTCTTGCGTAAGTTGAAACATAAAATCTTCCGGGAATCGTTTAATATTTCTCTTAACTTGCTGTCTTAAAGCTATGGACTTTACTCCATACAGCTCCGCTAAATCTTTATCAAGCATTACTTCTCTTCCTCTAAACAAAAGTATTTTGCTCTCTATTGTTTTTGCTTCTTTTAAATTTATTTGCTGATTTCTCATCAAATATCCTTCCTCAGAACCATACCTTAATATTTTTTATCATAGTTGCCACTTACATCTGTTGTAGCCATATGACGACCTGCTTTTACTGTTGCACCGGATATAGCTTGATTTGTTACTAAATTTGTTACTTGTCCTTGAATTGTAGCTGTTCCTGTTCTCCACCAGTTTGTTTTTTTTGACCGGCTATAAGCTGGTATTATGCTGCTTAAAATTATTGAGAATACGAGTAAAAATATTGAGAGTTTTTTCATATTAGATTGCCTCCTTGAGAATTTGGGATTGCATACTATATCTTTTTGACACCATTTGCCAACGATGAACATCATCAGCCATTATTTGACAATTTCTACAATAACCTGCGGGGCGGCGTCTCCGAGCCGTTCACCTATCTTTATCAAACGTATATATCCACTTTGTCTATCTTTAAGCTCTGGAGCGATTTTGTTGAACAACTTTGTTAATATTTTTTTATTAATGATTGTAGCTGCTGCTATGCGTCTGGCGTGTAAATCCCCTCTTTTTGCCAAGCTGATTAATTTATCACCTAATCTCTTAATCTCTTTACCTTTTGCTTCTGTTGTTTTTATCTTCTCATACTCAAACAGAGCACACAATAAATTCATAAACAGAGCTTTTCTATGACTTGAAGTCCGACCTAATTTCCTGCCAGCTTTTTTATGCCGCATTTTTTTGCTTCTTCTTTTTAGTTTGCGTTTCCTTTGATAGTTCTGCCTTGCTCTTAAAATCCAACCCCATCTTATTCAAAACATCCCTTATTTCATTCAAGGATTTTTTCCCGAAATTTCTATATTTGAGCATTTTAGCTTCTGTCTTTTGCGCAAGCTCTGCAATTGTCTTAATGTCTGCCGCTTTCAGACAGTTGGCCGCTCTAACGGATAATTCCAATTCATTTATGTTCTGTTTTAAATACCCCTTTCTTTTTTTCTCCTCTTCACTAACCTGCTCTACTTCCTCAGTTTTTATCTTTTCAGGAGCTATAAATAGCATCAAATGTTCGTTAATAATCTCCGCAGCGGAAATAATAGCATCATATGGAGAAATAGTTCCATCTGTCCGTACTTCCAAGATTAGTCTATCATAATTTGTCTGCTGCCCAACTCTTGCATCTTCTACAGTATAATTCACTCGTTTTACCGGGGAAAAGAACGAATCAATACTCATCAAATCGACAGGCTGCTTTTCCTCTTTGTTTTCTTCTGCAGTTACGTATCCTCTTCCTTTACCAACATGAATCTCCATATCTAAAACACCGTTTTTATTGAGTGTGGCTATATGTAAATCGAGATTAATAATTTCTATTCCGCTGCTTGCTTTAATATTAGACGCTTTTACCTCTTTCGCGCCTTTCGCCTTAAGAGTCAGTACCTTGGGAGAATCCACCGAACTTTTTACAATTAACTGTTTTAAATTCAAAATTATCTCAACAACATCCTCTGTCACATACTTTATTGTAGAAAATTCGTGAAAAACATTTTTTATTCTGACAGCTCTTACAGCAGTACCTTCCAACGAAGAAAGCATAACCCTGCGAAGAGCATTGCCTATGGTTGTACCAAAACCGCGCTCAAAAGGCTCTATTGTAAATTTCCCAAATGTATCATTAGAGACTTTATCATCACATTCCACTTTTTGGGGCATTTCAAAATTTTTTAACTTTAAAGACATATTCTTCTCCTATTTTGAATACAATTCAACAATCAGTTGCTCTTTTAAGGACACTCCCATTTCCTCACGAGATGGAATTTTGAGTATATTCACTGCAAATTCTTTACTATTAAATTCCAACCATGAAGGAATATCCTTTCCCTTTGTCAAATCAATTATATCCTCAAAAAATTTAGATTTCTTATCTTTTTCTTTTATTTGTATCTTATCATCAGGACTTACTAAATATGATGGAATATTGACAATCCTTCCATTTACAAGAAAGTGGCGATGACCTATTAATTGCCTTGACTCTCTTCTGGTTGTTGCAAAGCCGCAGCGAAAAACAACATTATCTAAACGTCTTTCCAGTAATTCCAGCAATATCTCTCCTGTCACACCCTTACTCTTAGCAGCTATTTTATAATATCCTTTGAACTGCTTCTCTAAAATGCCGTATATTGCCTTTGCCTTTTGTTTTTCCATTAACCTTAATCCAAAATCCGACATCTTTCGTTTTCTCTGAACACGCTTACCCAGAGCAGCTTTTTTTTTCTCTAATATCTTATCGTATTTTGGATTACCAAAGATATTTTCATCAAACTTACGCACCATTTTTGCTTTTGGTCCAATATATCTACCCAAATCTATAACCTCCTGCTAATTAGACTCTTCTTCTCTTTGGCGGCCTGCACCCATTATGCGGTATAGGCGTTACATCCTTTATCAAATTTATTCCTAATCCTGCTGACTGTAGAGCCCTTATTGCTGTTTCTCTACCACTTCCTGGTCCTTTTACATAAACCTCAACCTGTCTCATTCCATGCGCAATAGCCTTCTGCGCAGCTGCCCCGGCAGTTACTTGCGCTGAAAATGGCGTGCTTTTTCTTGAACCTGAAAAGCCGCTGCTCCCAGCGCTTGCCCATGATATAACATTACCTGAAAGATCCGTTATAGTAACTATCGTATTATTAAATGTTGCCTGGATGTAAACAATCCCGGAAGGAACATTCTTAGTTATTTTCTTAGCCGATTTCTTTGTCTTTTTCTTCATTTTAGCCATTATTTACTCTCTGCTTTCTGTCTAGCTCTCATTACTATTTTTTTTGGTCCTTTTCTAGTTCTTGCGTTGGTTTTCGTCCTTTGTCCTCTAACAGGTAATTTTTTGCGATGTCTTGTGCCCCTATACGAACTTATCTCAACTAATCTTCTAATATGAGAAGCCACATTGCGGCGCAAAGAACCTTCTATTTCATAACCTTCCTGCATTATAGAGGCAATTCTACTTATTTCATCTTCTGCCAAATCTTTTACCCGTTTATCAGGAGAAACATTCACAATTTTCAGTATCTTGCCGGATAACGTCCTACCTATACCGTAAATATATGTTAATCCTATTACAACTCTCTTATCTTTCGGTAAATCTACACCATGAATTCTAGCCATTATATTCCTACCTATGCTTTCTACTTCTGTCTCTGCTTATGTTTTGGATTCTTACAAATAATCCTGAGAACACGACCTCTTTTTACCACCTTACACTGATCACACATTCTCTTAACTGAAACTCTTACTTTCATAATTATTTAAACCTGTATACGATTCGCCCTCTTGTTAAATCATAAGGAGAAAGTTCAACACTTACTTCATCTCCTGAAAGGATTTTTATATACCTCATTCTCATCTTGCCGCCAAGATGAGCCAGCACTTTATGCCCATTTTCTAACTCTACTCTAAACATTGTATTGGGCAACGTATCTACCACTTTTCCTCTTACTTCTATTGCTTCTTCTTTAGCCACTTTTGCAAGCTTTCCCTAAGTCTTTACAGGCTTCCACGAACATTTCGTCAACTTTTTTATTGGCATCAATTTCGCAAAACGAATCTTGTTTTTCATAATATGAGATTAATTTTTTTGTTTGTGTCTTATACACCATCAATCTCTTTTTCACAACATCTTTTTTATCATCGTCGCGCTGATACAACATATTACCGCACTTATCACACTTGCCCTCAACCTCAGAGGGAATATTTTTAATATGATAAATTGCCCCGCAATTCTTACACGTCCTTCTCCCGGAAAGCCTTTCTATAATTGTTTCCTGAGACGCTTCCAAATTAAAAATCGCATCAATCGTTATATCAAGTTCATCAAATATTAATTTCAATGCTTCTGCCTGTCTTATAGTCCTGGGGAACCCATCCAGTATAAAACCAGTTTTACAATCTTCTTCAAGAACTCTTCCTTTTACCATTTGTATCATAATATCATCAGGAACCAATTTCCCATTATCCATATACTCTTTGGCTTGATTTCCCACATAAGTTTTCTTATTAACATTATCTCTAAGAATATCCCCTGTAGATAGATGAGGCACACCAAATTTCCCCGCAATCATTTTAGCCAGTGTCCCTTTCCCTGCCCCCGGAGCCCCTAATAAGATTATATGCATAATTAAAATAAAATCCTAAATATCTTTTATATCAACGGTTCGACCAGCTTTACTATCTTCAAGCCCAGCCTCAATAGCTTGACGAACATAGATTTCACACATCAAGTCATCCCATGTTGCATTCTTTGGCAACTTCTCTAAAAGATAGTGAGCCTCTTGTTTGACATCAGTAGTTTGCATTGTTAATCCCCTTTTTTTACTTCGTCTTAACTTTGAAACATGAAGGCAACAATAATCCTCTTCAAATTCTTCAAGTTTTAGTGCTAAGTTACCGTGCATCATTTAGTTTCCTTCGCTTAAAGGTGTCTGTCCCCTTTTGCCCTTTTGCTCTCTTTTGCTCCTTTTGCTTTTGTTCTTTTGCCTTTTTTGCCTTCATAAAATTTTGACCCCTTTTCCCTATATTGTTAAACTGTAATAAGCCAAGCCACCCAAATAAAATAATTTATTGTTGAGTGGAAAGCTATGGTTATAGAAAGATTTCGGTACTTGTCAAAAAGCAATGTAGCTATAATGCTAACACCAAATATAAACAGTATTTCTTTATAGGAATTCCATGACAAATGTAATAAACTAAATAAAACAGAAACAATAATAACACTTGGTAATTTGTTTAACTTCCTCAAAAGCGCTTGATAAAATAAACCTCTAAACAAAATTTCTTCTGTGAAAGGTGCAAGGAGTATAGAGCTGAAGCCCTTAGTAGTAATTAAAATACCAAACAAACTAACGATTTTAAAGTTTCCTATTTTAGCCAATATCTCTTTTAAGTGTTCAGGAGAAAAAAGTATTTCCGCTAAAGCAAAATATAAAAAGCCCAACGTAATTCCGGCAATAATTAAACGCCCATTATTGTTTCTTATTAACCCAAGACTACTCATTTTCTCTTTGCGACGGTGAAGGAGAAAAAAAACAATGACTACAGCGAAAATACTAGCGAAAATGGTCATTAAGTATTTGGAATTCTCATTAGTTTTTCCAAAACACAAAGTGACTAAAAGAATTAAAAAAAATATAAAACCAAGCTCAGCAAGAAAGACATAAAATACATCCTTAACTGTCCATTTAACGCAGGATTTCATGGATTTATTCTCCTGATATTGCATCTATCGCACTTTCAATAAGACTTGACGCTAAACTAAGAACATTTAATGCCGTATTTACTTGGGGCCACGGTGTTGTTATTTCTTCTCCAGGTGGAATAACATCTCGTGCATGCCTTAGCAGATCAATCGCTGCTTCTGCTAATTCGGTTATATCAGGACCTGGTTCTGGTGGCAAAGGATTCAAATCTGCATCCGCATTCGCCTCATCATTCATATCCTCAATGCACAATCCCCACGGGTCAATATAATTAACAGGATTATTGCGACAGTATACATATGGATGTTGGAGCTGTGGATTTTTGGCACCAACTGCCAAGACTACATATTTAATCAGTAGGTTAAGCGAATGTCCACTAGTCGCGAGAATCCTTGGGTCATCCGGTCTCCAAGTATAAGTATCCTCGCTGATAAATCTTCCTACTGTAGGATCATACAGACGTTTTCCGAAATTTATCAATCCTGAACGATTGCTATACTCCTTGGTGCTGAAACCATGTGGACTTGGAACTGCTCCATTAAGAATATTCCCATAAGCATCGTAAACAAAACTCTTTGTAATATTTCCTGCATTATCAGCAATATTAACCACATTACCAATACTGTCGTAGTAGTAATAGTTTCCATTAGCAGATATGATACTGCCGATGCCACCGCCATAACCAAGTCCTCTAACATAACTAGCTGTTGTCATGCCCGAATTATCTTGTTCTATAATCACATTGAGACCGTCATAAAGATAATTCTTAATTAAGCCATTCTCATTAGTTCGTATTCTCTTTCCAACGCCATCATAGGTATAAATATCTTGTGTTGCGTCAGGATACTCTATGCCAATCAACCTATTCTCATAATCCCAACTGTAATTCGCTGTGCCAGTGGAGTCTGTTTTGGAGATAAGATTTCCGTTGTTGTCATAGCTGTAGGTAATGCCATCAGTGGAAGAGAGAAGCTGGTTGGATTGATTGTAGCTGTAATTGGTTGTAACTCCGTCTTTGGTCATTGATAGTCTATTACCTACATTATCAAAACCGTAATTGTAAGAATATTGTATTGTGTTTAACGGGTCTTTCTTTATTTCACTCGTCAGTTGATTCAAAGCGTCATAACCGTAGTTGATGTAGTCTCCGTTATCAAGCGTCACTTTTGTCTTCATGCCAGTTTGGTCATAGTCATAGATGTATGACGAAATTGTTTCTGTTGATGAGGAGTTAGTGAGACTTATCAGGCGATTGAGATTGTCAAAAGTATAGTCTGCTTGAGTGTTATTAGGATAGCTCGTCTTAGTCAGATTTGAAACTGTATCGTATTCGTAAGTGGTCTCTTTGCCAGATGGATCAGTTAATTTTATGAGTCCGTTTAAGGAATTGTATTCGTAGGCGGTAATTCCTCCATCCTGATTGGTCATGCTGGTTCTATTTCCTAGAGCATCATAAGTATATGAGATTGTTTCGCTGCCGCTCGCAATGACTGATGTGAGATGGTTGAGATTATCATAGGCATAAACAGTCATACCTTGGGCGTCAGTCATGCTCAGTCGTTTGCCAGCTTTATTATAAGTAAAACTGACATTGCTCGTATCAGGATAGGTTGTTTGAGTTAATCTGCTCAGAAGATCGTAAGCATAGTTAGTAGTATTACTGTTTGCGTCAGTGGTGGATATTATCCTACCCATTTCATTGTATGTGTAACTACTAACTTTGCTTAGAGGGTCGGTTAAGCGAATAAGCCGATTTACTTCGTTATAAGCATAAGTAGTAGTATTACTCCTTGCGTCAGTAATAGAGGAACGGTTGTCATTTTCATCGTAGGCGTAGGTAGTAACATTGTCTTCAGCGTCAGTAACTTTGACGAGTTGATTCATCTCATTGTATTCATAAATAGTGGCATTGCCTTTGGGGTCAGTAACTTTGGTACGGTTGCCAGCCTGATCATATTCGTAACTTGTGATGTTGCCCTGATTATCTGTGAGTTTGAGTAAGCGGTTCATCTGGTCGTATTCATAAGTAGTCATATTGTCTTTGGCATCAGTGGTAGAGACCATATTGCCTGCGTCATCATATGTAAAACTAGTCTCATTGTTCAGGGCATCTATAATCTTAGCCAAGTTACCATTACCATCATATGTGTAAGTGGTTGTTCCCTTGGCATCCATGGTTGAAACAAGCAATCCTTTTGAGTCATATATCATTATTGTTTCGTTACCTTCAGCATCGGTTATTTTTACAGGGTTGCCGCTTGGATCATAGTTCATACTTGTAGTGTTGCCTAACGAATCTGTGATAGATGTAACTTGATTGAAGTCAGACTCGTATGTGAATGTAGTGGTTGCATCTATTGCTTCATCTCTAGAAGTCAAGAGATTCCCTTTTTCATCGTAGCTCATTTCTACAATGCTTCCGTTTGCACGAGTAATCTCTCTCGCATCTCCACTCCTATCCCTATCTGTCTTTGTAAAATTCCCAAGCGCGTCTGTTTTCTCTATAATTTTTCCATATCTATCTGTCTTGTAAATTATTTGATTACCTTTCTGGTCCGTATAATCATCTGTTATGTCAGCTAGCACTACTGTTGGTGCTGGATTGTCTACTGTTCCCACTCCTTCAGGCAGGTCATTGGTGTTTCCTTTTACTATGGACGGATCATAGGTATGCATTGGTCTCTTTCTTGTAATGGTTACTTCTCCTGTGCCAGGATCTACTTCTGCTACATCTCTTTCAGGAAGTATAACCTGAGTTATTTTGCCCTTCTCATCATATGTGTATTCAGCGATGTTTCCTCTTTCATTTGTCTTTGTGAGAACAAGGTGATTTTCAGGATTGTAGGAGAACTGTCTTGTTGTTCCGTCAGGATTTGTAATCTGAGTGAGATTGTTTTCTCCGTCTATTGCAAACTGGGTTACTCTGTTTGCAGGGTCTGTTATTGAACTGAGTTTTCCTGAAGCGTTATATATGAATGTATAATTTTGTCCTGTTGGCAAAGTGATTGCAGAAAGTTCTTCAACTTTGCCGTCTCCGTTTGCGTCTATATAAGCATAAAAGGTAGTGTTGTTATTTCTGTCTATCGTTTTAATCTGCAAGCCATCTTTGTTGAAAATGGTCTTTGCTCCATACTTATTTTTTCTTGTGTATGTCTCTTCTGCGATATTTTTTGTTAAGATTGAATAATCTGTGCTTGGTCCTATGTATCCTTTTATTTCTCCGTTTATTCCTATCTTTGATATTACGCCGTGAGATGCATTGCCTACGATTATTTCATTTCCCTTGATTACTATTCCTGCAGGATGCATAAATCCTTTGGCTATAACTTCGTATGTCTCAGCTATTGCGTCAACACGATATATAACTCCTTTTTCAATGCCTGTTACAAGTATCTTGCCGTCAGGAGCAATTGCCAATCCTCCCGCTTTCTTTATATCTCTGAGAATAACTGTCTTCTCTCCTGCAGGTGTTATCCTGCTTATACCTGATTTCAATCCATTGGCTACGTAGAGATTTCCTGATGTATCAAACGCCATTTCCCCCGGCATTTGAAATCCTTTTGCAAAAATACTTACCTGGCCTAAAGGCGTTATCTTGTATATTCTGCCCAT
>JAUWOV010000028.1 GCA_030611945.1 bacterium
ATTTATTTCCTTTCTTTGATTGTGTTAGTGAATTAGATTATTAGGCCTTCTCTTCTCATAGACAGCTATTTATCAGCGCCAACTATGAGGTGGTCTAATACCTTAATACCGAGTATCTCTCCGGACTGGACTAGCTTTTTGGTTATCTCTTTATCCTGATCAGAAGCTCCTGTCTCTCCGCTTGGATGATTATGTAAAAGCATTATTGAGCAGGCATTAGCCAAAATAGCACCTTTGAAGACTTCTCTTTGCTCCACTACAGAAGAATTGAGCGTGCCGATAGATACTGTTTCTATGCCTAATATCCTGCTCTGGCTGTCCAGATAAACACACATAAAATGCTCTCTGTCCTTTTTTCTCAACTCATCCATAACATCGTTTAAATCATCCGGTGTTCCGATGCTCTGCCCAGGGTTATATTTTTCCCTTATCAGCTGCACTTTAACCTCATATCCATCAAACAATTTTTTGCTCATTTCAGAAATCTCCTTTGATTCTATTTTTTATTATAGAGCAGTCTCGCATAATGATTTTATTCTACTGGCAATTTCATCCTCCATGTTGTAGTAATCCTCTCCGTAGATTAATGCTCTGTCTTCTTCAGGAGGATCCTTATCTGATTCTTTTTCAGTCTTTTTATCCTTGTAGGTTATTCCGTAATGCTCTTCAATGTAGTTGGAGACCGTGTCTATTACTTCACTTGCTAATTCCTCATATTTGTTCATTCACATCACCTCTGATTTGATTGATTTAAGTTTAATAACCCCTGCGGTTGAAGATATAGCATCTAACCCGTCTTAGAGCGTTAAGAAGCATATACCTTTCCGGATGCTCAATGTTCTGAGCAAGATAGACAATCTCTTCAGCTTCATCTCTGTAAAGGCTTAGTAAGTTCCATGCGATTCTTACCGGTCTTCTATGAATAGCTTCTACTGCTGTCATTTTTACACCCTCCTTTTTGATTAATGTGGTTATTGCTCTTTTCTCTCTTAATGAATCTGTTGAGCACATGATTTACTAATATAGTCATAGGCATATCCCTGCTTTTTGCCATTCTGTAAAGTAAGGGGATTAATTGCGCATCTATTTTGGGACTGTACATAAGAACTCCTCCTTTGATTTTGTGACCGAACAGTTTATTTGGCAGGATTAGTAGATCGCCCCTCACATTTCCAACACGCACAATCGCTATAAATTCCTCCTGCGTTTTTCAACCTTGGGCATTTGCCAATTTTTATCATGCATGCCCCTAAGCGATTTTTGTATTGAATATGAGGATTTTTCGTTATTGTCTGAATTATTTTAGCCTTTGAAACACCTAGTTCCTTTAGTCTTTCTACACACCACATAGAATGACCATCGTTCTTATGCGTAGGTTCGTTAACGTAAGCCTCAACTTCTGTATGATCTTTGTAATTAAGCCAGGCGCGCATATCCCAAAGACTTAGATTCTTTTCCAAATAGCCCAGGTAATAATCCGCGCTTTTATATTCAATGCCAGATGTAGGTCTCTGATTTACCTGCGGGCTGGTTTTGAATAGCTCTTTCTGTTTATTTATTTCCGCCTTCTCCATTTAGACCCCCTTGCTTATAAGTCGTCTCCCAGTATTTCATCTTCAACTAATTCGTCTTTCTCATTACTTCTTATAATGTGATAGCTTCCGCCTTCTGTGTTTTCTTCATAGTAAATTGCCTTTACACTATGCAGCTCTAATAACTTCCCTAGTTCCTTTTTCTGGTCTGCTGTCATTGTTCTGTTCTCCCCTTATTGTTATAGGCTTGATTATTTATCCTGTTTTAATGTTCTTTAGTAAAGGGTTAGGATTGTTGAGATACCTTAGAAACCCTAACAATCTTTTCGTCTTTTTTATATCTCCTGCCAACTCAGTTATTTCCCTGCCAATCTGCGCCCATAAATTTTCTTTTTTCTCTACCATTTTCTCGTTTACCTTTCTTTTATTATTGTCTGAATTATTTTAGCCTTTGAAACACCAAGTTCATCCAGTCTCTCTACGCACTAACTTCCAACAATGTTAAGGTTTCCTTTTTCAACTATAACTTGGGTGCGATATTTCACTTCCCCATTCACTTCAAACTTAGAAGTGGATACTCTGCCCTGAATTTTAACAAGAACACCCTTGCCTTCCTGAGTTAATAATATCTCCAGTTCTTTAGGCGGGTTGAAGAGGACACAAGGCACGAACTCAACCTTTGCCTTTTTGCTGTTGCATCCGGCAGCTATAGTAAATTTCATAGCCTTGTTTGCGGTGCCATTCACTACTGCATTCCTAACCAATTTTCCAGAACCAATAAATACATTCATTTGCGTTCACCTCCTTTCCTGATAGCGTCATTAAAAAATCATACTTGTAAAAAACAAGGTCAAAATCTAAATATAGTACAAACTATATATGCTTTTTTCCTGCGTTGGTTTTACGCTAATATACTGAATGACAGAACCTGCCACCCAAAAGGTTTGGTTTTCTCCCAGAGCCGATAAACATAGTAGACCTCATTAAGAAGTCTTACAGCGGCTCTCAAACAAATTTTTACAAGAGAATAAAAAGATAGGAGCTTAAATAGTTTGTATAAGGATAGGAGATAAAGAGGTTAGTCCTTGGTTCAGTTTCCGAATTGATTATTTTAGTTATCTCTTATTTATAAATTTTATTGTTATAAAATTTAATTAGTAAAGCTGAAAACAGAAGTAACCCTCACTCTACTATTCTTAATATTCTTCCTATCCAAGTCCTGCCTGATTTTCTCTTCTGTCTGCCTATTCGTAGCAACAGAAATTATCTCATCAAACCCAGCCTTCAAATTCTTCTCCACATTCGCAACCACATCAGACTTCCCCGTCTCAATCTCCACAGCAACCCTCTTATTCCCACCAATAATAATAAGGTCCGGCTTGCCGTTGATTTCTTCCTCAACCAAAACTTCATAATTCTTGTTCCGATAGTATTCAGCTAACTTGTTCTTCCAGAACTTATGGATAACACTCTCCTTTTCATCTTTTACACTATGGCCAATATCTCTTAGCGAAGTCTTGCCTTTTGGAGTTAGTTCAAATAAAGTAAGCCATCCTGAATTTGTAATTATCTTTCTGGGTTGGATATATCCCTGTGAAATAAGTAAACTCTTGAATTGATTCCCGTATTTTGGATTAAATCCAAGTCGTTTATATCTCTGAGTGATACTGGATAGTGGATCGAGAAAAATATCAGCAAGAAGGCGGCGGAGTGGGGCATTTGTCTTATCTGGGGGGTGTTTACCTGTTTCCTGGTTCTTCTCTTTATGCCCTGGTAAATACCCCGGGTCAAATGAGGTATTCCCCTCGTGGGAAGGCGGTAAATACCCCGGGGTATTTACTTTAAGCCAGCTATCGGTTATTTCACCTTTTTTCACCGGGACAAGAGGTGTTTTCACTAAACAGGGATTGATTCTGTTTTTTATTTTGACTATAGCTTCACCGACCTTCAGCATGTTTGGATAGGCTTCTTCCTGTCTGCTGAGAAACAGGCTTTTTCTTGCAGATCTAATGTCGTCTTCATGCTGTAGACCAAGAAAAATCTGGGTATGGCTGTTTCCTAGAAGATAGATAGGCAGCATAGAAGGATGTTGAGTTATGCTGACTAACCCTTGACCAAATGCTCTTATCTCACGATAAACATTCTCAAGGCTGTTGGAGGTTTCTCTTTCTATTCGATTTTTCGGGAAAAGATTATGAACCTCTTCAAGAAACAAAACATTTCTTAACTCATCTGTTTCTCCCTGACCTAGTCTATACAAATGTATCCATCTTAAAATGATTTCTGTAAAAAATGCGCGTAAGGATTTTGGCATTTCCATGTCAAGTTCAAGGATAACTGGTTTATCAAGAAGTTCTTCAAGTTTTATAGGATGTCTGGCATTAAATGATTTGGCAGCTGGCCCAAAAGTAAAATCTCTGAATATCCGGGCAGTAGATTGTTTCCATAGTAGCTCCCGCGCATATGCCGGCATTTTACTAAGTTCAATATTTCCATCAAAGAAGTTAGGATAGTAGTTTTGATTGTCTTTATCGAACCCAAACTCTTTAAATTTCTTTTCATATATTTTTAGAAAAAAGTCAGCTACTCCAGCTCCGCCAAGATGTGACTTTTCTATGACTTCGGTAATAACCCCAAGCCAGGATTTATAATTCACTCCTGGAGGAGGTCTGAAAGGATTCCAGGGGAAAGGGCAGGTATCCCGGCCTATGGTATAAACCTGCACTTTTTTAAGCCCGGGCAGCTTATCCCTTAAACTCAGCAGATTCCGCCAACTCCTTTTCCAATCAATCACTAAAAAGGGTATCTCCATCTTCTGAAGTTCTAAAGCCAAGAAATATGCCAGATTGGTTTTCCCTTCACCTGTAACTGCAAAAATACCTACCTGTTTAATAAAATCATCTGCCCGGAGAGAAAGTTGATGCAGCTTTTTATTATTGTAGACGACATCTCCAATAGGGAAAAAACCTAAAGAGTCATACAGCGACGGGGGTTCAAGTAAGATTATCTCTTGTTCGAGAGCCTCTTTTTTAAGCACCCTCTCAGCTATAAGTTCTATATTCAAAACCAAATCTTTTCTGTTTTTCTCATCCTCGGCCAGATACATATGCCAGAGGTCTTGGGCTTGAGCCCCAATGACAGGTTTCAGCTTCTTGCATATCTTCTCAATATCTTCAGGGGTTTTCATGCTTCCTCTCCAGCACACCTCTGCATTGACTTAATTTCCAGTAATCTTTCAAAGCCGACATAAGATATTTTCGCAAAAACATCAAATCCTGCCAGCAAGTCAAATCCTCTGTCCTTTTTTGTTCTTTCAGAGATAATATCTGTTGTTCCAGACTGGTTTTTCTTCCCAGAAAATTCGTATCCGGATTATACGGACTATCTGTCCGAAACTTCACATCCCCAAGATATTCCCCGCATTTAGAAATGTCACCATCTACTCTTGCTTTCAAATCCAGGTGAAGGGTCTCCCTACGTTCTATTTCTGCCAACAATTCTTTGACTGTAGATTTAAGACTTCCTGTCCTGTCTGTAAATATCATTCCTGCCACGTCTTTTGAATCTTCTATTTCCTGATAGTCAGTTTTCAGGTAGTTTGCCAGACGATTTTCTAAAGAGCTATGTAATCCATTTGAATATTCTAAGTTTCTATTTTCCATTTTCTTAACTATTTAGTAGTTACATAAGGAATTTATAAAGGTTGTACAGGGATTGGAGAAAATTTGAGGGAATATCTATTGATCTTGGCAACCCTAATCTGCTTCCACATGCCACACAACTCCTTCTTGATTTTTTATGTTTCACTGTATATAATTAAAATTAGATTTTGCACTCAAAGGTTTATGTTTCTAGTGAAGTGTAAACCTTTTGTCGCCGGTTTAAGTTATTTAAACGATAATCTATCGTCCTTACCGACTCATCTCCAATGGCTTTCCTCTATACTAACTCCTAACAACACCCCCTATAACCTGCCAAAAAAGTCTGCAAAAGACAACCCTTTATAAATCTGGTTTACTTACACACTCCCGTATAGGTTATAACAGCAACTTGCAACTGTTTTAACCAAGTGAAAACTTATACTTTTCACTAGAAACATAAACCTTTGAGTGCAAAATACTCTCTGATTTTGTAGTATACACTCTAAAATTGATTTTGGTCAATCAGAAAATTGCCTACCACATTTTCTTGAGCTTTAGCTGTGGAAGTAGTAAAATGCAACTAACTGGATTAAGCCAGAGGATTTAGAAAAGTTTATTAAGGACAGAAGCAATAATTAGCTTATGAAACTAAAATATCCAATTCTAATTTTAGTAATAGCCATGATTTTTATAACCGGTTGTGGTATTGCTGATAAAAGAACTGAAGAAAGCACTAAAAACCAAGAGAATATTGAAACTTCAATTTCTAATGAGACAGTATACAAATAAAAGTGGCTCTGTCTTGCCTCTGCATGGGAATATGGGGGTTTATTTAGTGGGATTAGTAGGAGAGGTTTGTCAATAGTTATTTACTTTAAAGCTGATCCTCTGTTATTTTCAATTCTCTTGGCACCTCTGTCCATAGATAGTTGCCCCAATAATCTTTACTCATCACATCTCCCATCGTTTTTGGCCCTAAATCTGATGATTTTTGTTGCCAATAATCATCATCTGTCAGCATACTCTGAAGCACACTCTCAAGAAACTCGATCCTTATAGCCAAATAATTTATATAACTTACCTTACCTTTATTAATCAAATCTACTACTGAAATGGGTAACCCACTAGGAATAGCTAACGCTGCGCATGCTTTTGCTGTTTTCTGAATCTCTAATTGTTCACTACGACATGCATTTATGAACTCATAATATTCTGGTAAATCTTTCGCATGCTTCATCCAACTACGCGCTCTATGTATCGTCTTTCCATTCTTTTGTATAGTATATGCTATGTATTTCACATAAGCATCCATACCCCTACTTTCAATAAAAGCTTCTTTCAAGTTTTTCTCTGCTGTACTTGTCACTTTCTGACAAGACTTAAAAGAACTATGTAATGATTCCTCCATTTTTCTCCATTCTTTTAGGAAAATTAAATATTTCTCCTGTTGTTCTCTTAACTCCGGACTAATCGCCTCAACTGCATGTGCTTTCTCTTTTGTCTTCGCAGGAACTTCTTGAACTGGTTTAGAAGTAGCCCCCGATATTATGCTACATACCAATGATGTTATTAAATAGACTAATGCTACTTGTTTTCGCCCTTTCATCCTGACTAATTTGGGTCTTACCATCCCCACCACAAATGCCCACCAAGTTATAAACGCTATAATCCCAAAAATTACATCCATTTGGCACCTCCTTGATTCCTTTACATTTTCTCTTTTGTCTTATTTTACTTCTTTACCTTCTATGAAAGCTCCTAATTTTGCCTTTTATCTGCTGCTATCTAATGTTTTGCTTTTTATTCTACAACTTCAGTCTTGCCCTTTGTATCAATAATTTCAAAGTTAATTCTGATTAGTTTTTCTCTGAGTTTCTCGATTATTATATCTATTCGCCTTTCAATAAATATATCAAGTCCATTTTCAGGCATTACATTCCTTCTTGACCATTCAACTAATTCTTCTGGTAATAAATGACTTTTCATTATATTTACAAAAGAAGGATTATCATAATCTTTTAAATATTTAACAGGATTTTTGTCACTTATTTCAAGGTTTGTAATTTGAGGTAAACATACAATATTCATCAAACTGTTACTATCTAACTTATTTTCACCTGGGTTATTAGCTATGTAGTTTGTTGGAAATATATGATGCAAATTAGGTTTATCAGTCAATAGATAGTAGACATCTGTTATGACAGATCTATCTGGGTGTTTCCAATCTTTTGGTTCTTGGTTTGAATAAAGAGACAAAATTGCTCTAGATAATCTACCTCTTGAGCTATAAAATGAAGTTCTCAATCTGTTTTTATCTATTAGAAATCTGTCAAACTGCGTTATTTCACCATTGTTGGCATTATTTAGAAATTCTATATGATTCCAAAGATGAGTTGTATTTCTTAAAAGCTCCTCACTGTGAAAACTATAAAACCAAAAGTATTTTTTGAGAAAATCATAATCTGCATTTGAATTATAAAAAAAGCAAGAAGCCAAAGTCATATAAAAATATCGGAAAGGAATAAGTTCTGGACCTTTCAAATGTAAATGATTTTCAAAAAAGTCAAATAGTTTCAATAACACTTTCTTTTCTTCGACTTCAGCCCAAACTTCCTCTATATCTTCGGTTTTTATATTACTTAGATATGGCGGGGTTATATTGAGAATTCCTGAATCAGGTCTTTTTTGCTTTACGAGGATAGATAATATTTGTAAGTAAGTCAAGTCGTCAATGTTAGAGAAATTACCTTGTGTATTATCTCTGAACTCATTAATTAAGTCTCTTAGATAGAATCCTTCTACATTTTTGTCTTTAGGTCTAAATGTCTTGGCAACAACTATATCAAATATATCTAATGGTTTGCCCTCTACATTTACTCTTTCAAATATTTGACAAACCTCGGGAAGTTGTATGCCTCTTAATAAAATAAATGCGATTTTATAATTATCTAAGACCTCTTTTATTTTTCTAAGTTGTGCTCTGTAGGGATGGTCATAATCTCCACAGCCCTGTTCAACTAGGTTTTTCTCCAGAGTAGAAAAGTTTTCTTTAACATCTCTGATCTTCATAATCAAACTGTCATCATATTTCTTTTTCCTGCCAATATTCTGCCTTATTTCTCCATTTCTATCATCTATCTCATTCCAGAAAAGAAATCTTTTTTTATAACTTTCATCATCGGTTTCCTCTTCGCTATCGATTGTAATGTCTATATAAAGAATCGGGTCGAAATCCTCTTTATCCTTAATTTTACCACCATAGACAGAGGTTAAAAGTGAATTTGTTCTTTGCTGACCATCGAGAATATATTTATATTCAGTTCTTGCTGAATCATCTGTTATCACGTGTCCGCTAATGGCGCGGTGATTTTGCAGCTTTATACCTGTCTCCCAAATCAAAATACTCCCGATGGGGTAGAATTTATAAATACTATCCCAAAGTTTTTTCACATTTTCCTCTTCCCAAACGATATTTCTTTGAAAAGTGGGTATTTGATAATTCTTCTTTTTTAAATTCGCCAAGTAGACATAAATTGAATCATCGTCAGGTTTAATTCTATCAGCATATGTTATCATCTTCTCCTCCTCGTTTTTGAAACCTCAAAAAGCAAAATTTCATATAACTCAAAATAACCGAACTTACTTCTTAATTATTTTATTATAACCGAGTCTTATTTAAAAGTAAACTTATGTAAGAGTTCATAATATACATAAATTCTCTTTATCTCTGCACTTATCCACAGGCACGCCTGAACTGTTTTTCTCCTTCAACCCTTTAAACCATTAGTTAGCAGAGAAAGTGGCTTGTACATGCCTCTGCTGGGCTAGATAGGGCTATAACAGCAGGAAGGAGTGAAAGAGAGTTTAACGACCAAGCTCATCTGTCGTTATGGAGCACGGCGCAATAGCGGTTAGGTGCAGTGCCTTGATAAGCGGATTTGCACAGTACCCAGATAAGCTTTCAGTAATGTCGTATAAGTATCCTACATTCTTGAGAGAAGATCCGCTTTCTTGGTATCGAATTCTTCATGGGATATGATCCCTTTGTCACGCAACGCAGCAAGCTTCTCTATTTGTGTAGGAATATCCCTACACAGCTTTTCCTGGACAGCCTCGTCCTGAACAGAACGGAACTTCTCTCTTATATGATGTGTTCTCAATCGATCCTCGAGCTCCTGACACTTCCTAGCCTGTGCCGCCTCACTGATGCCCGATAACATTCTCAGACGCAGGACTAGCTTTCCACCACTATCGCTCTCATAGCTAATGTGAATATTGTTTGCTTGCTTCATCAATTTGCCAAAAAGGCGACCGTCCACCCAGCTAGCTTCCTGTTGGACAATTTGCACATCAAACACTCTGTTGTGAGGAATGGTTATGACGCTTATGTTCATGAGGACTTCAAATCGATCTTCAAATACTTTAAATTCATTACTGCCTCCCGTTGCCTTTGGGTACCTGGGATGACCACCCCTGTATCCTACTCTATAGGACTTGATTAGACCTTTCTCTTTCTTTCCAAATAAACTCATAAAAGACCTCCTTTCAAATATTAATGGCGTTTAGCGTTAGAACTCACTTATAGTTATGGAGCGGAATAGCTATTAAGTGCAGTGATTGGTTATGTTCTTACCATTCCAATTTTTCTTTTGATGCTTTATTCTGTTCATTATACATCATTAGAATGGTGCTATAATTACACATACCGATACCGCAATATTGCTTTATAACACTATCAAGTAATTTTCTGTTTTTCACCTTTGTTAGTTGCTTAAATGAGTTCAATTCTTCTTTTTCCATCATTCTTAATGTTGACGGATCACCCATTCCTATTTCAGTATATGTCTTTTTTACATTCTCTTTGATGAAAGAAATTACTTTTTCCTTTTCTGCTTTAGAACCATTGAAGTCTAAAGGATGAACAAATTCTATAGCAAAAGCAGAAAGCGAAATAATTGACAGCAAGCAGACCACTAATAATTTTTTCATTACCATCTCCTATTAATTGATTTTTGACATAACATACATCATTGAACAGTTACCTTTATTGTGTTCAGGATAGCGAATAATTTTATATGTGTCAATGGATTTTCGTGCGAAAATACGAGTTTTAGGCTTGATTTTGCCACTTTATGCAACTCTACTTATCATTGAACGACTTTCCATAGAATGCCAATATTCACAACTAAATCCTTTCACTTTAAATTTACCTCAATTTCTATATAGACCTTTATGCGAGGCAATTCAAGGGTTGCACAGTATAAGAATATTCTCTAACGGGTTTTACCATTCTTAAAGGAAAACCCATTTTTTTTAGTGGATGCCAATTCCATAGTCAATACATAACTCATTGACCAACGAAAAAGAATATAAGTTAAAATATATTGGGGGTGTATATACTATGGTTGAAAGATACGGAAACGTGGCATTGCCAGAGGACTTATTAAAACAAATAGAAGATGTTCTTAATAATGCTAAATTTGGTTACAAAACAAGAGCTGAGTTTGTCAAAGAAGCTGTTAGAGTTTCTTTAAAAGAATTGAGGAGGTTAAATATTAATTATAATCTAAAATGACAAACTATGACTTATATAGCTGGGTTTTGAGAGGCACTCAACGAATGGCAGTTATCAAGGTTATGGACAGGCCTAAAATTCCCAGAGATATAAGAAAAGAGGCTAAAGAATTTGACGATAAAATATCAAAGGCTAATACAAGCAGAGTATTGCGAGATTTTGTTAAAAAAGGAATTGCTGTCTGCCTGAATGAAGAACAGAGAACAGGAAGATTATACAAGCTCACTAAATCAGGCAAAGCTGTAAGAGAGGAAATAGTCAGAGGTGAAAGCAATCCGACTTTAATTTAAAAATGGAAATAGGAAATAATGATAAGTTTATGCTTGAAGACAGATACACAGCAACAGACATCTTCTATATTGAGGATTTATTTGAACAGATAGGGTTAGGAGAGAATAGGCTTAATTATCTCTTTAAGGAGCAAGGGTATAATGCTTGTGATAAAATAAAACAAGAGCTTCTTTCTCTAATTAACTGCTATGAATTACTCAAAGAAAAAACACAAGGCAAGAGCCATGACATAGAAGATAGATACAGTTCGCGTTTAAAAGAGATTAAGGTAAAAACAGATGAATTGTTAGTCCGCGCAAAAAAACTTGGTATAAAATTAAGGGTAGATGAGTTATAAAGAGGTGAATATAAATTCCTGCCAGAAAACTGTTATTGCTTGTTGTGTTCTTTGCATTAGCAAACATAGCAATTGCAAAAGAAAATCCGCTTGAACAGATATTAGAGCCTGTGCGCGGCTTTAATATAGAAGAAGCATATGCAGAACACAGCCATTTCATTGATTTTGTTATCTATGTCTTTATCTTTATAACAATCGCCAAACTGACTATCGGCAAAAGATTTGAAGGCAGGCAGGGTAATATATTAGCAGGAGCAGTAGGAGTTGCCCTTGCTGTATCGCTTGCTTTGACTGAACAAAAACTCGGGTTTAGCATCCGGTCATTTGGCCCTATAGCAGCTATCATAATAACCACTTTTGCAGGGTATATCTTTTTTAAAGCAATCTTCCACATTAGCGGCGGGAAAACAGGCTCTGGCGCTATTGCCTTTGTTGCAGTCTATCTTTTAACCAAAGCTGTAAACCCTGTTTTGTTCAACTGGCTTGCAGATAATGCCCCATTTATCCATTTTGTCTTGGGTATTGCGGTTATTATTTCTATATGGCATATTTTTTCCCTGTTTATTCATAAGCCTGATATGTCTTTAAATGCCATCAGGATTAAATCACCCGAAGTCTTAAAAAAAGCAGCTCATAGTGCGCAGGAGTTTATATCAGAGGGAAGAGTCATAAAAGCCAGGCTTAAAAAAATAACTAAAAAAGAAAGGAAGCAAAGCAACGAAATCATAGCTGACCTTAAAGATATGGTTAATATAATTGATGAACATGGGAATACTGCTCAAGGACGCAAGCTTATTGCAAAAAACTTGCAGGATATTATGCCAAGGCAGCATGACCTTGTTAATAAGCTGACATATTTAAAAAACCTTGATGACTGGCTCAAAAAGTTTGATATTGGCAAATTCAAGGAATTAAAAGAAAGATATGACAAAGCATCAAAACGAAAGAGAGGGCTTATCAAAAAAGAGATTTTAGAGCAAAGAGAGAAGATCAATATAGAGCAAAAAATAGAAGCTCTTGATTTAGAAATAAAAAAATATCAGGAAAATTTCAATTATAATCTGAACATGTCTGTGAATTATTTAAATGCAGGAAAGCTTGAAGAAGCAAAGGAATGGCTCTATAAAGCTATTGAATGCGAGAAAAAGACAGGCAGTCTTTTAAAGAATATGCAGCAGCTTGAGAATGTTATTTTGAAACTGACAAGAGTAGAGGTAAAGCAGGAAGCTAAAAAATAAAATAAATAATCGGAGGTTTGTTGCAATAGTAATCTCGGAAATTTCAGTAATAGTTATCAAGAAATGCGCTTTATGTCTAAACCGAATATTCATTTCGATTTTTTCATATTTCCCCAAATTAGCTTTATTATTTATTTTTTAGTGATATAATCATGCTCAAGGTAAATGTAGATTTGAAAAAAGGGAAATAAAAAGAGTTTTTAGAGCGTGGTTGAGCTCCATTGCGACTAAATATTGTACTGATCGGTTCTCCCGGAGATAATCAATGTGGACTACAGAACCAATTACATCTACTCGACAAGACGTTTTTGGGGTTCATAAACTAATTAAAAGATTTGTTCTACGGGTGTTAAAAAAAGATAATAACCCAAGTCTTATTGGCATATTTGCACGCTGGGGAACTGGAAAAACTTCAGCATTAAACTTATGCCCTATTATTGAATTATCTTTAACGAAAAATGAACGAGATGTCCTAAAAAAAGCCCATTGGGTTGCTCCATTTCAAGCTTGGCAAATGGAAAATGCAGGCAATTTACAACTCGCATTGTTATGGCATTTAGTAAAATGCTTCGATAGTCATTTTAGTGTAAATAGTAAGAAATCAGAAGGCATAAAAAATAGTATAAAACGTATAGGAGTAGCTCTGTCAATTATTAGTTTAAATATGGCAGGTAAAATAATTGGTATTGGCAATATAGCACAAGAAGCTATAGCTGGGTTAAAAAATGCGGAAGATATTTCAAAAAACGATGATTTTGAAACTTATATTAAAAAAAAATTTCAATCTTGCGAAAAAATCAAGGAAACAGAAGAAGCACTTAATCAATTGAGTGCAGAATTATGTAAACTAACTAAGTCTGATTTAATAGTAATAAGAATTGATGATATTGATAGATGCAGGCCTGACATAGCAATAGATTTCTTTTTTTCGTTAAAGAATTTATTATTGGCTAAACAATTCTGTTTCATTGTTGCGTTAGATAAGGATGCAATAACGAAATATTTAAGATTAAGATATGGGAAGTTTCTTACTCAACAAGATGCTAGTTGGTTTCTTGAAAAATTTTTTGATGATTGGGTTTCCTTGCCACGACCTAATTTATACAAATTATTAGATAATTTTAAAATATCAAATAAAGAAATTGGATCCTTAGCTAAAGAAGTTAATTTGTTTGACATTGCAGATAATGTCCGTTCTTTTATTAGAGGATGCCAAAAATTTGAATTCTTCGTTCATAATAAATTCAAAAAACGTCTTCCCGATAAGTATATTCTTACCTTATACTTAGGTTGGTTTTTACTTTATACAAACTCTCCGGAGCAATTGGAGGCAGTACTGTTGTCAAAAGGCATGGATGATGAAAACGATAATTTTAAATTCTCATTGACTATTTGCTTAATAAAACTTGGGATAAAAACTATAAACAATATAATGGAGAAAGAAAATCCAAATGAAGAAGAAACAAAAATAAAAAAAATTATGGAGAAAAAGAATGATAACAATGAAAATCATCTTATTGCTATTTTACCATTCCAGTTGCAAGAAATCCTTGAGATACCCAATAGTGCTTTAGTTAAATTTTTAAAAAAAATTTCTAAATCTGTTTTAGTAAATCAGCTAAATGAAACATTATTAGAAATAATACCCTATTTATAAATAAGGAGAAACTGAATGAACCTGCAAGAATATAAAAATGATTTTGAGCTACTTGAAAACATTTTGGACTATGAGAAGAGTTATGAACTCCCTAGAAATACAAACAAAAGATTAGAAAGACTCGATAGATCCTTTTTCTCATCCAGTGATGGATTATATTATGAAAGAGAGGATATCGAAGCTGATCTAAAAGCGGCTATTGCAGAATTGCAACGGCCGATTTCTCTTGAAGGTGTCCAAGGATGCGGTAAATCAACTACTCTCATTAAGGTTTTAGAAGAATTAAATAAAGATGAATACCCTCGTATTTACATTGACTTTGATGACGAATATCGAAAATATTTTAATGATTGCAGTGATGAAAAAACATGGTGGGAAGCAATAAAAAATAGAATAAGAGATAAGATAAAATTGAAATTTTTTAATATAGAAAGTAACAATCATATAAAAATGTATAGCCACTATATTTTTATTGAACCCGATGGAGATGATTATAAAAGAGAAATTGAAAGAATAACTCTTAAAAATATTAATTTAAAAGCGTGGTACCTTGAAAAAAGAAAACAGAATGAAGATATAAAAAAAATTGAGAAGGAAATTGATAAAAAAATAACTTATGACCAATTAATAAGAGCATTAAAGCCAATTAAAAATTTTAAAGGGTTTTTAGTAATTTTTGATAATGTTGATAGAATTGAAAGAGAATCTCAACAGTTTTGTTTTAAATTTACTGTTGATTTTATGAAAAATGTTAAGAAATGTGGAACAATTATTATCTGCATAAGAGAAGAAAACGCACGATATCCAGCAAATGATTATACAATTAAAAAATCTAATATCAAATCAATCCCTATGGTATGTAGGAAATTTTCCGAAAAAAAAGAGCGCAAACTAGATCCAAAAGATTTCTACGCAATATTAAAAAAAAGGAATGCCTTTTATCAAAAAGAATCTAAAAATTATGAGCTAAAAAGAGTTATTGATTTTTTAATTAAAAATTTGGAAAGTACTTACGCAGAATCCAGACTTATTGATTTAGGGAACCAAAGCATCAGAGATTCTATGAATTATCACTGCAAATTCGTAAAAGCAGTAATAGAATATTATAGAAAAAATAAATTTGACTTAAATCAAATTTATGAATTATTTATATCTATTCAAGGTTACAAAAGGAGATCTTTCCTGAACTCTCATTTTTTAGGTTGGGTTGCAGATCAAATTAAAGGTCATTCTGCTCAATGTCTAAATCTTATTGAAGTATTCGAAAAATGCGAATTAAAATTTTATGCTGTTGGTTGCGATCTAAATTATCTAATTCTAGTGAATTTACTAAATTATAAACGGCTAAATAACGATGACTCTATAACATTATCTCAACTGGCAAAAAACTTAAGAAAAATTGGGTATGAGAAAGAAAATATTAGAGAAAATGTATTTTATCTTTACAACCTAAGGTATGAACCATTGGGAGAGGCTATCACTATAATAGCAAAAAATGAAATTAGGAAGGCAAAAGACTTAACTGATAATACGAAAATTGAAATTAATTTTAGAGGTGAGTGTTTAGTAAAATATATTTCAGTATCGTTTACATTTATAAACAGGATCTTATTTTTTGCAAGTTATTATGAGGATAAGAAGAATATTCCCGTAAATGATTATTATAATTTTAGAAATTATTTTTTACATGTAAAAAATTCCGTTCTTTTCTTGGGGAGAATAGCTAAACTTCATATGATTGAATTAAGGCGAATTTATGACAAGTATAATAATAAAGAAGACTGGCTAATTGAGTATAAAAAGCAGTTTTGTATGGGCAAAGAAGGTACTTACAAACTTCAGCTTGAAAGAATTATTGACTCTAATTGCAGATTTTTGAAAAATCTAAATGCTTTTATAACCTCGCCTCGCCTAAACAGTTATATAGATATATTAAATAAACTAAAAAGGTTATATCAGGAAGAAATTAAACAATTTAATATATCTAATCTTGAGTTCAAAAAATTAGATAAAGTTATTCGCAAGCTTGTTGAAAACCCAAATTTAATAAATTATGACTTTAACAGTCGTGAGTATAAAGATAATATTGTAAAATATCTTGAGAATAAATAATTAGTTATTTTAGATAGTGTATAAGGGTATTTTTTAACTGTTTAGGATTCATGTTTTCAATTACCTTTTCTCTTAAGAATAAAAGCAAATCAAGACCAATTCCTGTTTTATATTCTGCCTGTTGTTTTAATTCTTCAGATTCATACTCTGATAAGAGCCTCTGGAACCTATGACTTAGAGCACTATAACCTTCTAAAGGCCCGTCAAAATACTCCCATGTAGGGTGACCACTTAACATACTAGTTATCCTACTTCGATACACACAAAAAGTATTAAGTGTCTCATCTTGAAGAATATCATAAGCCAATATAGGTGAATTCACATTATCTCTTATCAAAAATTTTCCGCCATTATGTATTTCTATTCTATCCTGCTTATATTTTTTAGCATCAACAACAAAGACAAGCGATATTTCTGGATCTTCTCTATTCCTTATCTTTGATGATATATTTTTTAAGATTTCGAAAGGGACATTATCTTCAACAAGTCTATAGTCAATTCCATCACAATATCTATTGCAGAATATATCCTTTTGTTCTTTTTGAATCATTTGCCAAATATTCTTGCGTTTAGGTTTAACATCATTTAAAAAATATAATTTGCAATAATCCTGAAAATGATCTTCAATTGCCACTTTCTTTGTTTTTACGATATTTTTTTGGAAAATTTTATCTTTATATGCTTAAATTTATTATTCTGGTCTATATATAAGCTTTTCGATTTATGTTTTTAAAAATGATTATTTAGTTAGTCCTACTCGCCTGCAAAAGTTCAGAAACATAATGGAAGTAGTAGTAAAGTAGGTGGTGGGAGGGTTTAGCAGTAAATATTTTTCGATATTTTGACATACACATCTACAACCTATTTACAGCTAACTATTTAAACAACCCTATCCATATTCTATATATATGTAATTACTATAAAGTCGTAAAGAATAACAAGGCAAAAAAATGGAATTCAACACAACTGATAATGTATTCAGCCAGTTCCCCGGCTTAGGGTCTTTTTATCTTAGACAGCTCCATAACTATCCGCATATAAGCTATACCAACGACAATCTTACGCACAGGCAGATGTTAGCCCAGCCAGAGCTAAAGTTCGGAAATGCCTCTTATATAGATAATACTGACCTGACAGAAAGCCTGCTCCCTGAGAAAAGCAAATCGCTAAAATCATTAATTGATGTAATAAACAAGGAAGTAGACGATAGATTGAGAATGAGTGAAGATATTTTCTCAGGAATAGACAATACAATAGTGAAATGCGACAACTATCTTCTTGAAATTAAAAATGTAAGCACCCGTTATCATCCTGATATCAGCAGAAGAAGGACAAGCATTGAGCATGAAATATTCGGACTGGAAAAGGAAAAGAGAATGGAAGAGACAGCCTGCTGGAGAGACCTTGTATTCCTTAAAAAAGACCTATTTGCAAGCTTAAAAGAATACTGGGCAGCAACCAACAGGGAAAAGTTTCTCTCTGAAGACAGCTATATTGGAATCTGATAAAAAATGGAAGTCGAAGAATTATGCAGGAAACTAAGGCCTGTTCTGGGCAGAAAAGCAGATGCTATGTACAGAGCATATCTTACAGAGGACTACGCAGGAAAAAGAGAGATTCAGTCAATGCTTGAAATTACCTATGCGAAAATACTATCTAAAGACCTTACTGAAGATAAGATACTGCTAATACCACCGCCAGAGGAAAAATGCTCAGGAGAATACCCTGTCGGCAAAGTAGTATATAATGAAAAAGAGCTTCACAACTTTGCATTAAAAGAAGAGGAGCTTCTTCAGCACTGCGCTATATTAGGCCGTTCAGGCTCTGGAAAAACAAATACAGCTTATGTTTTGATAGCAGGATTATTACTCAAGAAAAAGCCTTTTTTAATCCTGGATTGGAAAAGAAATTATCGCGATCTATGGGGAATGCTGCCGGAGAAAAGAAAAAAGGATATTCTTGTATTTACTGTCGGAAGAAATATATCTCCTTTTAAATTCAATCCGTTAATTCCGCCGCAAGGCACACCGCCGGAAATATGGCTAAAAAAACTAATAGAGATTATTGCCCATGCTTTCTACTGCGGAGACGGTGTTATGTACCTTCTGCAAAAAGCAATAGATTCAGTTTACAGAGCATTCGGAATTTATGAAAACAAGCAGGAGCAGTGGCCTACTATGCAGGATGTCCTGTCATGGCTGGAAAATTACAGCGCCAAAGGCAGGGAAGCAGGATGGATGAGCTCCACGCTAAGAGCTGTCCAATCGTTATGCTTTGGCGAGATGGGAAAGGTATTAAATGCCAGAAATCAAACAGGCATAGAAGATTTATTAAATAAAAACGTAATTATAGAACTGGATACTTTATGCAATAATGACAAGATTTTTTTTATTGAATCTTTACTGCTCTGGATACATCATTTCAGAATGGCAGAAGGAAAAAGAGAAATCCTAAAGCATGTAATTCTAATAGAGGAAGCCCATCACATTTTAGTAAAACAAAAACAGGATCTTCAGGGCGGGGAAACAGTTGTGGATATAATCATAAGAGAGATAAGAGAACTTGGAGAAGGTCTTATTCTCATTGATCAGGTTCCGTCTCAAATGAGCAATGTTGCATTAGCTAACACTTATACAACCATTGGAATGAACCTAAAACACCAGTCTGATGTTTATTCTGTTTCAAGATGTATGCTGCTTGATACAGGGCAAAAAGAATATCTTGGAAAATTAGAAGTTGGCTTTGCTATATGCAAATTACAGGGAAGAATATTCAAGCCGTTTCTACTCAAAATACCGCTTATAAAAGTGAATAAAGGCATGGTAACTGATGAAGAAGTAAAAAAATTAATGAGAGATAATGAGGGTTTTTTCACAGACACAGAGCCTGATAAAAACCCAATAGCAGATATTAAGGAAAAAGAGAACCATAATGATAGTTCTTACAGTTATTTCAGCAAAAAGAAAGCTAAGCAGACAAATCCTGAAGTTATTACAGTTATTTCGCCTGAAGATAGAATAGATGAAAATGAAAAAAAGTTATTATTAGATATACTAAATACTCAATCCAGCTCTACATTTGCCCGGTATGAGAGGTTGGGATTCAACCCGAGATTGGGCAATGAACTAAAAGGTTCATTGACTGATAAGGGTTTAATCAAGGTTGAATCTATCCAAACCTCGAATGCCAGGGTAAAGGTAATGGAACTGACTGATAAAGGTAAATCCCTATTAAGAAAATCAGGCCATAAAATAGAATCAGGCACAAACGGCAGCACGCATAGATATTGGAAATATAAGATTGCTGACTATTACAAAGATCAAGGCTATGACGTAGAAGTTGAAAAGGACGCTGTTGATATTGTTGTGAAGAAAGACAATAAAAAAACAGCCATAGAGATAGAAACCGGAAAGTCAAATACTATATGGAATCCCAAAAACCTAGATAGAAGCCTAAAAAAAGGTAGAAAGAAGCAGGCTCTGCTGGTATAATAGCAAAAACAGAGCATCACCCAATGGGTGAAAAACGGAGATAAAGATGCTATTAACAAAAAAGATGTCACAAGTCAGA
>JAUWOV010000050.1 GCA_030611945.1 bacterium
CCAGGCATAAAACGTTCTTTGAGTGAATTATAGTGATTTGAAAGGAAATTCTTGGCAGAAATAAGTAGATTAGGTAAAAACTAATCTCGAATTTTCTTTAGATCCCTGTGTTTGCCGGTCTAAATAGGAATTTGGGAAAGATAAAATAACTTGACAAATTCTGCTCATATGGCATAATTATCCTATATAATATAATTAGGACAATTACAGGAGGGTAATATGAGAAAAACAGTAAGCGCTTTAAAGATTCGCAAAAATCTCGGTCAATTATTAGAACAGGTATATTACAAAAGGGATGAAGTGATTGTAGAAAGGGCAGGGAAAGAAATGGCTGTGCTTATTCCTTTTGAAGAATATACAAGAATGATGGTTGAAAGAGAGAAAAAGTTTTCTGTAGTTAATAGGGTCCAGAAAAAATTACAAGGTGTTTCAGAGAAAGAGCTAGATAAAGTAATTGGTGAAGCAACCAGAGCGGCCAAAAAAAATGCTTAGAATAGTATTAGATACGAATCAGCTAGTGAGTGGGCTGCTTAAAAAAAACAGTATTCAAGCTAAACTTATAGAGGCATGGAAAAATCAAAAAATTATAATAATTATATCTGACGAAACGGAAGAAGAATTTCGGAGGGTTATTCACTATAATAAGTTTAAAAAGTACAACATTAACGAATGCGACATAAAAGATATTCTTAATCTTTTTAACACCGAGTCCATAAGAGTCAAAAATGATCACCAGATGGAGATACAGCTAAACGATTGCACTGATGAAAAATTTTTAAAGGCAGCTGTGAGTGGAGAAGCTGATTTTATAGTGACAGGAGATCAAGAACTTTTAGACGTTGTAACCTATAAGGGAATAAGAATAATATCTGCTTCTGAGTTAGAAAAAATTATAACTCAATGATGCGCATATAGTAGGGATAGTCTATCCAAGAATGATTGTCAGAAAAGCAGGAATAGTAATCATAGAAAGCAAAGTTGTCGAATAAATAGCAGATGCTGTAAACTCCTCATCTCCTCCGTATTGTTTTATAACAACTGAGACTGTAATCGCAATAGGCATAATAGCTATTATGCTTGCGATTTTTTTACTTATAACCGGCATATTAAAAAAACTAATTAGTATAAGAATACATATTGGTATCACTACTAATCTCAATACATTAATTAATATTACGTTTTTATCTTTGAATACCTTGAGATAATGAATATCCGCAAGTGCAAAACCAGCTATCAGCATTGCAATTGGAACAGTTGTTTTTCCTAGCGAGCTCAGCAGTCTCATAAACACTAAACCTAAATCTGTAACTGGTTTTGGGAACTGCGGGTGGAATCCGCTTAAGGTCATTCCTAAGATTATTGCAATAAGCGGCATATTGACTATTTTTTTGAGAGAGGATATTCCAAGTCTGTGAGCAGTAACTATATAAATTCCTAATGTCCACTGAATGAGAATCGTTCCAAGGTTACATAACGCCAGCAGGACGACTCCCTTTTCTCCAAATAAAACCAAAACAATCGGTAAAGGAAGAAAAGAGTAATTGTTTATCATACAGGCGTATAAAAATGCGCTCTTCCTGGGCTTTGGTATTTTTCCGATTTTTGCTCCAATAATTCCAATAATATAGCCTATAACTACTATCAGAGCGCCAATGAGTATAAGAACCAGATTTTCTCTTATCAGATTCCAATTGCATTTTTTCAGCATCGCAGAGAAGAGCAATGCTGGCCAGGCAATATTCATTAAGATACCTGAAAGAGATTTTGAACCTTCGTTAGAAATTATATTGAGCTTTTTTGCAAATACACCAACAAGTATGAGAAGGAATACATAGATTATCTCAATCCAAACCGACCAGAAAGTTTGTAAATAGTGCATATTTTATGTGAGCTCTTCTTCGGATTTCACAATCTCATTAACAGGCACAGTAAACATTATTCCCGTACCTGGTTCTGTAAAATCGATCCCTTCGTCTTTTAAAATTTTCTCCAGTTTGGAAAGAAAATTATCTCCCTCAACCAAAGCAAATATTGTTTTTGACGGAGTTTTTTCTTCTCCCATAAGCTGTCTTAATCCGGCGAATATCGGCACTTCATATGCCAAAAACTGACCTAAGCCCATACTATCTATAATTGTCGCTCCGCTAGCTCCCAGCTCTGCAAGAATGGACAGAACATCCTCTAAATGTTTTTCCTTATTCAAAACAATGAATAAAAGTTTCGTCCCGCTTGACATATCATTCCCTCCGTAAAGTCGTTAATAACGGCTTGTTTTTTTCTTGCCTATTTCTCCCGCTTTTGAGATAGCAATTTTTGTTGTTATCGGTCCTATTATTTCAAAGAAAATCGTAGTGGCAGCAATTGTGTTTATTACAAGGACTGCCAGATGTTGCCCTTCACTTCCTAAAGTCCCAAATTCCTTTGTAGCCAGAATAGCAAGCCCTATAGCAACACCTGCTTGTGGAAGCAGTCCAAGTCCTAGATATTTTCGAATAACCGGTTTTGCCCCTGCCATTACGGCTCCCAAATGCGCTCCTCCCATTTTTCCAACGGATCTGGAAACTATATAAATTAATCCTACCAGTCCCATAGCAGGAAGAAGCTTTATCTGAAGATGAGCGCCTGCTATGACAAAGAAGACTATAAATATAGACGTAGTAATAAAATTAATCGCCTCATAAGCTCTCCTGTTTGCAAATAAAAAAATATTGGTAAACACTACGGCTAAACTCATATTTGCTAAGATAAGAGAAAATTTGAAGTAATTTGATAAACCTGTACATATTAAAATTCCTCCAAGAGACACAGCTAATATCTCCGTCTTCCTATGCAGCTTTCTTAAAAAATATCCAAGAATAATTCCCATTAATCCGCCTAAAAGAATTGAGCCTAATATTTCAATTACAGGTCCTTTTATAATCCCAATAAATGATATTTGGCTGCCAATTAAAAACATCTTTACAAAGGCCGCAATGAATACATAGATTACGACAGCTACACCATCATCCAAACCAACAATTGCATATATTGTATTCGTCAAGACCCCTTTTGATTTATACTCCTGAAGAACTGCGACTGTTCCAGCTGGAGCTGTAGCTGCTGCCAGAGCTCCAAATATCAGCGCAATATGAAACTGACGAGTTAAAAAATAAACGCCCAGTGTTACAAGTAGAACTGCGCCAAATGACTCTCCTAAGAGAATTATTAGAATCCCTTTCCCAAATTTACGTATTACACTAATACGCATCTCACTGCCGATGATAAAAGCAACAATTCCCAGAGCAAAATCGCTAAAAATACTTATTCTATCTAATGCCTTCAAACTAAAGATGTTAAAGACAGAATTCCCTAATAGAAGTCCTGCAAGAAGATATCCAACAACTGAAGGAAGCTTAACCAGCCTGGCAAGCTTCCCTCCAATAAAACCACAGATCAGGGCCAATCCTATAAAAAACAATATGTCCATACTAAATTAATTCCAGTTTATTTGTCATCTATTGACCTTGCTGCATAATATCATTTTTTCATAAAATTAAAAGAATCTATTCTGACTAGGCGCCATTTATATTACCTCCAAACTTGTTTTCTTAACCCATCCGATCTTTTTATCGGAGCGTTTTATTTTGTTCCAACCGTCTTTTGTGGAAAGAATATAGATCTTTGTTCCTTCGTAGAGAGTAAAATATGTGGTTGCTCTGTCAAATGGTCCGTATTTAGCCTCTGCCTCCTTTTTTGCAACAATTGCTTCTCTACCGAGAGAAGATACTCTTTTGTAAAACGAAAAAGAACCTGCAATTAAAAACAATATAAGAACAAACACCGAGATCAGCAAATATCTTTTAAGCCCGACAATTCTGAGAAAAATTCTCACAGTTAGAATTAAGAAAATAAGCGCGCAGACCATACTTAGAATAACAGTCATCTCATTGAGAGTAAATTGTCCGTAGAATTTATCAACCTGTTTTTTCAGCCATGGCATTTTGGATTCTGCAACACAGTTAGTTATTAATGACTTGGCATACAGGTAATTAGCCTCCAGATCCTTATCTCTGGGAATTAGTTCCTTTGCTCTTTCATAATTTAGAACAGCCTTGCCCAGAGCGCCTTCTTTTAGATAAGAATTTGCCAGATTATAATACAGATTACCGCTTTCGTATCCTTTTTCGAGTATTTGTTCATATTCTTTAACAGCCTCATCATACTTTGCTTGTTTATAAAAATTATTTGCGTTATAGAACATGTGTTTTTCGCTATGAGAATTTCCTTGTTCTGCCAGCAGGATTGAACAGGACATAAAAAAAATTCCAATAATAAAAAGCAGGATATACAATAGTTTATTACACTTTAGAAGCATCATAGTCTTTCCTTTTCCAGAAGCCTAATGACTTCTTTGACTTTTTCAAAAAGGCTGTCTGTTTCTTTTTCGCTGCGCTCTAAAAGAGCGTATCTTGTAGCGTCGCACTTCTTAAAAATATCATCCAAAGCATTTAATATCTTCTTATTTATTGCTTTACGCCTTAAAACTTTGTCAACAATATCCGACGTTATTCCGCCCGGAGCAATATGCAGCTTATTCCCCAGATATTCCTTTAATGTTTTTAATATGGAATCGTAAAATTCCCGAGTTCTTTTTCGCTCAAGAAGACTCTTTGCTTTTTTAATCCCCTGCTTTGCCTTTTTAAATGCGCGCAAATTCCGAGCATATCTCAGATCAGTTCTCAATTTTTCAGTTCGTTTGTGAACAATAGATAGGAATATAAATATGATTAACGGAAATAATTGAATGAGCAGAAATATTCTGTTTTTGTAAATGCATGCCTGATTTTTTATCATATTACCCGGTTCATCCTTAATATATACAATATCTCTGCCTAATACTTCCTTTTTAACATACTTTGCAGCAGATTGAGACGACTCAACTATTCTTAATCCTTTTCCCTTTTTAGATTTTGTTATTTTTATCGGAACAGGTCCTTTTGATATTGTGCGGTAGACTTTTTTTTCTGTATCGAAACAGCTGAATGTGATTTTGGGGATTTCTTGGACAGTATCCGTATCAGGCATTAATATCTGCTCAAATGTTTTTGTTCCGTATTCCTGTTTCACTTCAGGATCATAAATCTTGAAGGATTGGTTAGCCTCAAGTTTCGGACAGGTTACTGTCGCAAAATTACCTCTGCCTTTTATAACCATCTTCAGCGTGATCGGATCCCCGACATTAACTTCCTTTGGCTCAGCTTTTAAATCAAATGTAAAGTTTCCAACAGCGCCGCTAAAGTCTTCGGGCTTTCCCTCTTCAGGAAGGTCTTTGACCGTTATCGGAATTTCCTTAGACTTCAAACTCAGAGGATAAATCTCTCTCCTGCTAAAAAAGTCCCCGAACGCATCATCTCCGAAAAAACTATCAAACGGAGAAGAACTTCTTTGTCTTTTCTTGTTAACGATAAGGTTGCATTTAATCTGCGCAGGACCTAAAACAAGTTTAGCTGTCTTTGTTCCGAAAATATTTGTTTTAAATTCTATCACCTCATATTCCCTGCCGTTTAAAACATCCCTGTATTGCGCAGGTTTGGCAAATTTATCTGTAGAGAATCCGTTATGAGAGAATATCGGATATTCTATATCTCTTACAGCAAGTCTGCTTACATACAATTTTATTGTTAATGGGATAATTTCGTTTAAATATATATCCTGTTTTGGAACGGACATCTTCAGGAAAATATTATCGCCTAATTTAGATGCTTCTTCCGAAGAAGACCGCTGTGTGCTCTCCGATGCATTAACACTGCCCTCTACAACCTCAACTGTTATCTGCTTTGAAGTATAGGTTTTCTTCTTGTATTCTAAAGACAAGGGTCCAATCTTGAATTTCCCGACCCGCATAGGAATAAGCGTATATATATGGGTTATTGAACTGGAAATCTTTCCGTTGACCATTGACACTCTTGTTGAGGGCCCCTGATAACGGGATTGAAATCCATCTATCTTAGGAAGCTGCGGCGCAGGCATACGCTGAGTGCCGTAAAAAGTAAGATTGAGATTTATAGCGCTGCCCAAAGAAACCTTGTTCCTATCAACAGAAGCCTGAAATTTTATATCAGCTGCAAATGCTGTTCCTGAAAAAACAAAAGACAAGATAACTATACTAAAAATCTTCCTAATTAATTTAGAATTTCCCATCACCAATTCTTTAATACATCGGAATAATAACCCTGCTGCTTCATTTTTTTGAGCTTCTCCTTTGATTCTTCTTCATGCTTATATCCTTCTAAAAGCATCTTTGCTTCCTGCTCAGACATTTCCTTAGGCTTTTCAGCCTTTTGTTTTTTAGCTTCATTGCCCTGTTTCTGTTCTTTTTTGCCGAAATCTTTCTGCTGCTCTTTTCCCGTTTCCCTTTTTCCTTCTTTCTTCTTTTTGTCTTGTTTCTGTTTCTGCTGTTTTTTCTGTTTATCCAGTAAAACCTTCAGCTTTTTCTCAACAAATTCGTGATTGAATTTAGCGTCCTTATTCTTTCCATCCAATTCTATCACTCTCTTATAATAGTCAAGCGAGTCCCTTAATAAACTTATTGCAGAAGACAAATCTGTATTTTCTTTAAGGACCGCCTGTTTATATTTACTGTTTCCAATATTGTAATTTGTCTTTGATTCAAGTTTCCCGTCCTCTGATATTAATGCTTTTGTAAAAGAGCCAAGCGCTTTTTCTTAATCCCCTTTTTTATACTGAGCTGCTCCTATATCAAAATTTATAATTGCAGAATTCGGAGATTTTGTTAATGCCTTATTGTATTCCATTAATGCATCGTCGTATTTTTTGTTTTCATACAACTTATTGGCATTTTTTACTAAACCTGCACTGCTCTCTGCAAAGACGGAACAAGTGAACAGTGATAGGTAAAGAGTGATGAGTAATGAGTAAATAGTGATAAGCTTTGAGTTTTTTATCTTCATCTAAAATTTTCTTCAGATTTCCAAACGCACCTTAAAAAATCTGTTATTAATTATTTCCATCTCACCTGATTCTATTCTGCTTTCAAACCTTTTTTTATCCATTTCCATTAAAGCGTCTCTCTCCTGAACATTTCTAGTCCTGTTTCTGGGCATTCTCTTATATCCAAGTTTAGCCTTTAAGGAGAAAATTTTTGCAAATACTTGGAAATGGTAAGATACACCCTTACCCCCCAGGTGGAGGATACAAGGGTCAGGAAAATATTAATAATACTAGAATTTGTTTCATACCTGATTGCATTTTATTAAATTCATCATATCCTTCACAGCTCTTTCCAGCCCTACAAATACAGCGCGAGATATAATTGAATGTCCGATATTCAGTTCTTCTATTTCCTTGATGTCGGCTATTTTCTTAGCGTTGAAATATGTTAATCCATGTCCTGCATGCACGGTAAGTCCATGTTTTCTGGCATAATCTGTCGCATCCACAATCTTCTTGAATTCGTCTTCCATAGCTGACTGATTGGCCGCATTTGCATAACTCCCCGTATGCAGTTCAATCGCATCTGAGTTGACTTCCAAAGAAGCCTCTATCTGGGATATTTCAGGATCTATGAACAAATTCACAATAATATCCTTATCCTTGAAACGCTGAATTGTTTTCTTTAATTCATTTCTTTTTAAAACTACATCCAATCCGCCTTCTGTTGTAACTTCTTCTCTTTTTTCGGGAACCAAGCTTACCTGATCAGGTCCAAGTTTCAGAGCAATATCAACAATTTCGGCTGCAATTGACATTTCAAGATTGAATCTTATATTTACGATTTCTTTTATCAGCCTTACGTCTCTATCGTTAATATGTCTTCTATCTTCCCTTAAATGGGAAACAATGCTGTCAGCGCCGGCAATTTCACATAAATGAACAGCTCTTACAGGGTCAGGTTCAAAGGTTTTTCTAGCCTGTCTGACCGTTGCAATATGGTCTATATTTACACCTAATTTTGACATCGGATATCTCCTTATTACTTCTTAAGCACAACTTTTATGATAGGCGGAGTAATTTGAATAAGTTTTACGCCAGCAGGTAATTTGATTTGTACTGGTAAAACATATTTTCCCTTGTTTAAGTTACCTACGTCTACAAAAACAAGAATGCTTTTAGAGGTTAGTTTATCTACAATATGTGACGCGCCCCTTATTTTTACACTTATATGTTCTGGATTCAGTTTTGTTTGCAAGATAAAAGAAGATGGATGTACTACCTTTACAACAACATTCCTGAACACTCCATCCTTTTCTCTTCTTTTTGCAATATCTGCCCCTTTTTCTCCAGATACATAAAACCAAATCATACAGGCAATGAAAAATGATAATATTTTTAATCCCCAATTTTTGGACATTAGTTGCTCCTCTTCCATATCCAAAAAGATTTTTTGCTTTTCCTCTTCGGAGCATATAGATTCTGCAATATTTTCCTCAGAGTAATACCGTCTATGTCGCGTGTCAGTTTTCGCTTTATTGCAACAGATATACCCCCTGTTTCTTCTGATACCACAATTACTACAGCATCGGTCTCTTTTGTTAAACTTAAAGCTGCCCTATGTCTTGTACCCATTATCCTCCCAACATTTGGAAGTTCTACAAGAGGCAAAATACAGCTCGCAGCAACAAGCTCTTCTCCTTCAATTATGACTGCGCCGTCATGAAGAGGGGAATTGGGAGTAAAAATACTGCTTAACAATTCACTTGTGACTTTAGCATTTACACGCACACCTGTTTCCACATAATCTTTTAGGCCAATTTCACGACCAATTACAATAAGCGCACCGATGTTTTTCCTGGAAAGCATATTAACAGATTTCACTATTTCATCTATTAATTCATTTTCCTGAGAAGACATATCTATAAGCGGATTCTGACCTATTCTTGAAAGAGCGCGTCTTAATTCAGGTTGAAAAACAATCAAGACAGCTATCACACCTATAGCCAATACTCTCTCAAGTATCCAGCTTATCGTATACAAGTTCATTATTTTCGCCAAAAGCGCAACAAGTACAATTACAAAGAGTCCTTTCATAATCTGAACAGTTCTGGTGCCTTTGACAAACAAAAAAACTCTATAGAAGATAACGGACAACGCAAGAACTTCCACAAAGTCCCGCCAGCCTAAAACAGAAAAAAACCTTATAGTATTATTAAGAAAGTTTGAAAACACTAATTACCCTTTATAGCTTTTATCATATCAATAACTCTTCGTGTCTGTACAACATCATGAACACGAATAATATTTACGTCCTTCAAAGCCGCATATGCCACTGTGGCTAATGTACCTTCAAGCCGCTCCTTAACATCTAAATTAAGCGCATTTCCTATAAACGATTTCCTTGACGGTCCTAAAACAACTGGTTTTCCCAGTATCTTAAACTCATTAATTCTATTAATAATCTTCAAATTATCTTCTGTAGTCTTGCCAAACCCAATTCCTGGATCCACTAGAATGTTATCTTCTCTTATTCCAACGTCCTGTGCCAGAGCTATACTATTCTTTAATTCCTCTATAATATCTGAGACGACCGATCTGTATTTAATATCCTTTTGCATAGTCTGCGGATTTTCTCTCATATGCATAAGAATAATAGGGACATCATAATGTGCGACAACTTTACCAAGTTCCGCGTTCTCTTTCAATCCTCCTACATTATTTACCATACAAGCGCCTGCGTCCAGAGCTCTCTTCGCAACTTCTGTTTTTCTTGTATCAATGGAAACAGGTATATTAAATTTTTTAACTATCTCCCTTATCAATGAAACAACTCGGGCGCTTTCCTCTTTTTCTGTAACTAGTTCTGCCCCCGGACGCGTTGACTCACCTCCTATATCTATAATATCCGCCCCCTGTGCAATCATCTCATCAACACGATTTATTGCCTTCTGATGTGTATTATACAATCCTCCATCAGAAAAAGAATCTGGGGTTACATTTAATATGCCCATTAACGCTGGCTTAGTTGCCAAATCTATTGTGTACTCACCGCATTTTAATATAAAATTATTAATTTTCAATTTCTAATTTCCAATCAATTACTAATTTCAAAATTGCTAATTGCCTGCTCAACATCCCCCTGAATCCCCCTTCAAAGGGGGACTTTTTATTTATGCATTTTCGCTCATCACTGGTCATTGCGAACAAAGTGAAGCAATCTCGCTCTTTATGATTTTTTTGCAATCACTTTCCAATCCTACTTAGTTTTGCTTCAGAATGATACGCTTTTGTCTCCATCTTTTAGTGCTCTGTCTCTGCCTGTACACGCCCGTCAGCATAGCCGATACAACTTGCAGGTTTCCCATCAATAGTATGATTATAATTTTTCTCTATCAAAATGATTTTATTCGGTTCTTTCTCATCAATTTCTTTGGTAAGTCCTGCACCTCTATATTCATAACTGCTTTTAATATCTATTTCTCCAAATTGGAGTATTACTCACTGACTTTGCGTCTAAAAGTCTCTATCCCTCGCAGATATTCAAAATAGATTGTGCCATTGCTCTATTATCCTCATCAAGAACAATTATTTCATGTTTCTTCCCATTGTCCATAAGAATCTTCAGATCCGTCCTACCAGATTCAACCTGCGAAATTCTGTTGAATGGAATATCTGCCAATTCCTTTTTGGGCCCAACCCAACCCACATCAAGAGCTATCAAACGTTTAGTGGTTACAAGAATGGCGCCCGCACAACTCATAAGACCCGAATACTTGGGTAGTTTGTTAGGTTTTGGCTTTTCTTCACCTGAATATAGAAATAGAATATCTTCATTTTGGATATTGAAGCTTCGCTTCTTACTTAACGCTTCCAGGAAATTGCGAATAACATGATCATCGTAGATGATTCTATGAGAATCAGTTACAGACTCTTTGAAAGCATTAAAAACCGTTTCTTTCTCCAGAATATCTGGAAGATGTGATAATCGTGATATTTGTTTCTTTGTCTCAGGAAGTAAGATGTGATTGACAAGATCACCAGCAAGCAACATTGTCCCTATAGCTATGACCAACCCAATCCATTCAAATTCGTCGGGGGCGACACTATGCCAAATGAACCAAATCAGAAATGCAGAGACCCATCTTACAGCACTTACAATTCGCTTTGCCGTTTTTATATTCTTCATGTTTTCTCCTGTTTTTTCCAAACATTGTTCAAAGTTTAGATTTTTCTTGAATGAAGTCTGTGGTTTTTTCGTTCATAAAGCACCTTGCCTTTGCTAATTATATCTTTAATAAAATAGTCTCCAATCTTAATTCTCTCTTTCACTTCTTTAGGTGTACGTACAATAATATCCATTGCTAATGCTCTTGGATAAAATAACTTTGAAATAAAAATACTGCGTTTTATAGGTCTTAACTTTGTTTCCATGATTATCAGCAAGTCAATATCACTATCAATATTTGGTCTTCCATATGCATAGGAACCAAACATTATGATTTTTTCAGGATGCATATTATCTGTAATTCTATTTGTAATATCTTTAATCAGTCTAGATATGTTTTGTTTTGAATTTTGTGTTTTGATCATTTGAGTTTATTTGAAGTTGTGCGCTTAGAATTTTCTCTTTTTTTTGCTTTTTTCTTTGTGCCTTTTCCCCTTTTCCCTTCCAGAATAGCCTCTACATCCTTTCTATCAATTACCTCTTTCTCTAGCAACTCTTTTACAATTTTCTCCAATTTGTCCCGCTTCTTCTTAATAGTGTCTTCTGCCTGTTTATATGCATTTTCAACCAGTTTGCGAACTTCTATATCTATCTTCTTTGCTGTGTCCTCGCTATATTCTCTTTCTTCTGTTATATCTCTTCCAAGAAAAACCTGATTATGCCTGCGGCCAAATGAAAGAGGACCAAGTTCTTCGCTCATTCCCCATTCACATACCATTTGTCTGGCAAGCTCTGTAGCAATTTTTATATCATTTGCAGCGCCTGTATATGTATTATTAAACACTAAAATCTCTGCAGCTCTTCCTCCCATCAAACTTACCAGATTACTCATATAATGCGATTTGCTCTCAATGTACTTATCCTTCTCAGGCAATATATGAGTCAGACCCAGAGCTCTTCCTCTTGGAATAATTGAAACCTTATGAATGGGATCTGCATCAGGCAAGTAATACTGAACCAATGTATGCCCGGCTTCATGGTAGGCAATAATCTTCTTTTCCTCATCACTAATAACAAGACTTTTTCGCTCTATTCCCATCATTACTTTATCTCTGGCTTCCTCAAAATCAATCATTCCAATCTTCTTTTTATTCTTTCTTGATGCAACAATCGCAGCTTCATTACATAGATTCTCCAGATCTGCGCCTGACATACCGGGAGTCCCTCTCGCAACAACATTAAGAGCAACATCTTTACCAAGCACAAGGTTCTTTGTATGAACTTTCAATATGCCCATTCTGCCTTTGATATCCGGCATCTCAACCATAATAGTTCTATCGAATCTACCGGGTCTCAGAAGCGCTGGATCCAGCACATCGGGACGATTTGTTGCGGCAACTAAAATTATACCCTCTTTTGTGTTAAAGCCATCCATTTCCACAAGTAAAGCATTTAGAGTCTGTTCTCTTTCATCATGTCCACCGCCAAGTCCGGCAAAACGCTGTCTGCCTACTGCGTCAATCTCATCTATAAAGATCAAACACGGACTATTCTTTTTTCCCTGCTCAAATAAGTCCCGCACACGTGATGCTCCAACCCCTACAAACATCTCTACAAAATCAGAACCGCTTATACTGAAAAAAGCGCATTTTGCCTCTCCGGCAACTGCCTTTGCCAAGAGCGTCTTTCCTGTGCCCGGATGCCCCATCAATAATACCCCTTTTGGTAACTTACCGCCTAATTTCTGAAATTTCTTTGGAGTCTTTAGGAATTCTACTATCTCCTGCAGCTCCTCTTTTGCTTCATCTATACCTGCTACATCCTTAAAAGTTGTTTTAGGTCTATCTTCCTTTATCATCTTGGCTCTGCTTTTACCAAATGAAAACGCTTGCCTGCCGCCAGCCTGCATCTGTCTATATACAAAAAACCACAGAAAGCCTATAAACAACAAAAAGGGAAGCGTACCTACTAATAGCTGTTGCCACACACTTGTCTCCGGTTTCCCCTTTGCCTCAACGTTATGCTCCTCCAGGGATTTCCATAAATCAGGATTTTCTATTGCATATGTTGTGAATTTGTCCCCAGTAACATATTGTCCGGAAATATTCTTACCTGCTATTTCAACATTTTTTACACTGCCAGCATTAATATCTGCTATGAATTGGCTGTATACAATCTTTTTTGTACCCTTACCTGGCATTTGAGAGAATTGGACAAAGAAAATCACTATTATTCCAAGCACAAGCCAGATAGCTAGTGTTTTATTGAATTTGTTGAGTTTGGGTTTATTAAACTTGGTCTTGCTCAATTCTTTGCTCCTTATATCTGTTTAAATTCTACCGTGAATGTTAGCACACACGCTGTGAAAAGACAACAGAGAATCCTACTTAGAATGGAAATGGTAAGATACATCCTTACCCCCTAGGTGGAGGATACAAGGGACCCCATCCCGAAAGCTTTCGGGATGGGGTCAGGAAAATATTAATAGTATCTACGGGAATATTTAAGGAGATAAAGAAAGAAGCATCATG
>JAUWOV010000078.1 GCA_030611945.1 bacterium
AAACTTGAAAAAACAAAGAAAGACAGTATAACTAAATCAGATGCTACAACAGCAGTTGCATCAATCTTTAGTGTTGCAGATAATTTTCAGTAAAGAAAACGAAAATGAGATTGCCACGCCTTTGGCTCGCAATGACAGAGAAAAACTCTCAACAGTGTTGAGAGAATTGTCATGGTCGCATGACTTGATGATTTTACACAAAACAGAATCTATAGATGAAACATTTACACATGAAAAATAGGCGTATTGCTGTTTTAATGGGAGGTCCTTCTTCTGAGAGAGAAGTATCTCTTAAAAGCGGGAATTGTGTCCTGAATGCACTTAAAGCGGCTCAGCTGAATGCTACTGCTTTTGATGTTAATAGAGAGTTGCCTGACATGCTGATAAAGGAGAAAATAGATCTGGTATTCATTGCTCTTCACGGGAAGCCTGGAGAGGATGGAACAATACAGGGAATGCTTGATATCCTTAACATTCCCTATACAGGTTCAGGAGTTCTTGCAAGCGCGCTATCTATGGATAAAATAGCTTCCAAACGTTTGTTTCAAATTACTGGAATTCCGACTCCAGAGTTTAGAGTAATGAGCAAAGGCAAATATCATATTAATCCTTTTGAAGATTTTCCTATAGTTATTAAACCATCTACTGAGGGTTCAACAATAGGCGTATCAATTGTGAAGGAGGAAGATGAATTTGAGAAAGCTCTTGAAACCGCTTTCCGTTATGATGATAATATAATATGCGAAAAATATATAGATGGGAAAGAAATAACTGTCGGCATCTTAGGGGAGGAAGCTTTGCCGGTAATTGAAATTATTCCAAAGTCTGGATTTTACGACTTTAATGCAAAATATATGAAGAAATCCACGGATTTTATTGTGCCTGCAGAGCTTCAAGAGAAGAAAAACGCCCAGATAAAACAGATAGCTCTCAATGCCCATAAAGTGCTTGGATGCTCTGGAATGTCAAGAGCGGATATGAAACTTGACAGCAAACTCAATCCCTATGTTCTGGAGATTAATACAATTCCAGGTCTTACGGAAACCAGTTTGCTGCCAAAAGCTGCGCAGGCTGCTGGAATAAGTTTCAGAGAACTCTGCCTGAGATTACTGGATCTGGCAATCAAGAAACATGAAAAGTAGAAAAATAAAACTTCGCAAGAACGTCAAAATAGCGCCTAGAGTCTCTGCGGCGCCTCGTCCATATAAGAAACTGATTAAAAAAAGAGCCGTACAGATAAGCAAAATAATAAGCCTATTGCTAGTCATATATGCCGCTTTTTTCATAGTATTAAGATTTAAAGAATTCATTATTCATTCAAATTATTTCTGCATTAATAATGTTATTGTAAATAACGGTAAATTTCTTGATAATGCAGTTATTCTAGGGGAAACTAATAATATAAAAGGCGAGAATATTTTTACTCTTGATATCAACAAGTTGGAATCAGACTATGAAGCCTTAGTAGATGTAAAGACTGCTGTTATTGAACGCTCATTCCCGAATACAATCTTAGTAAATATAACAGAAAGGATTCCTATTGGTCAAATATCATATAATCGCAATATATACGGGATAGATGAAGATGGAGTATTCATTAAGCTTAATGAATCAAGCGTACTGCCTGAGATAATAGGATTGAAAAAATCTAATCCCCAAACATCTGAATTGATAGAAAAGATTATTACAATCATAAAAAGATATAATATTGGAAGGCTTTCCGAATTTGGCAGGTTAAAAAACATAAATGTTAAAAAACCACAAAATCTGATTCTTGGCTTTATGTGTCAAGGCAATGTAATAAAAATAAAAATGGGCAAAACCGGCTTTGAAGAAAAGCTCCTAATATTAGAGGACACTCTAAGCAGACTTGGACAAACTCAAATGGAAAAACTTCTCTATATAGATCTGCGTTTTGGAGAGGATTTAATTCCTGCAAAATACAGAAAGTAATTTTATGCGAACTCGAAAAGACATTGTAACAGCGCTGGATATAGGAACTTCTAAAATATGCGCTATGGTTGGGAAATTAGACTTGCTCAAAGGACAAGAGGATAGTATCGAAATTATAGGAATGGGAATAGTCCCTACCAGAGGTCTGAAAAAAGGACTTATTGTTAATATTGACACTGTGACCAATGATATCAAAGAAGCTCTTAAAGAGGCAGAAAAGACCTCGGAATTAGAAATTAAATCTGTATTCATGGGAATCGGAGGCGGACATATTAATACAGTTAACAGCAAAGGAAGTGTTCCAGTTAGAAGAGAAGACAGAGAGATCACAGTTGAAGATACTCGGAACGTGATAGAAACAGCCAAAGCAATTAAACTTCATGAAGGAAGAGAGATTATTCAAATTTTGCCACAAGATTTCGCTATAGACGACCAACCGGAAATTAAGGATCCAATTGGCATGAATGGTGTAAAACTTGAAATAATGACCCATATTGTTACCGGCATGGTAACACATACACAGAATTTCATAAAAAGCGTTAATCAGGCTGGGTTTAAGATAGAAGATATTGTATTTAATCTATTAGCCTCTTCTAAGTCAGTATTATTACAAAGCGAAAAAGAGCTCGGTGTTGTGCTGATTGAAATGGGAGCGGGTACAACAAATTTTGTTATTTTTGAAAAAGACAGCTTGAAGTATTCTCAGGTACTAGCAATAGGCGGCAACCATATAACAAATGACATAGCTATAGGTCTTCATATCTCCACCCCGGAAGCAGAGAAAATAAAGAAAAAATACGGCACTGGATTAGACATGGAAACAAATACTAATAATCAGGAAAACCCTAATCATTTCTCACCGTATCAGCTTTCAGAGATTGTTCAACCCAGAATTGCAGAAACTATTCGTATTGTAAAGGAAGAGATAGAAAGAGCTGATTTCGTAAATTTAATTGCATCCGGAGTAGTCCTCACAGGTGGCAGCTCTTTGCTTAAAGGAATGACATCAACCGTAAGAGATATATTTAATCTGCCAACAAGAATAGGTGTGCCAAACCTTGCATACCAGCTTGAAGACATCCCTGACAAACCAAGTTATTCAACATGTATCGGCCTATTACAACATGGTTCTGACTTCAGAAAATTCGGAGGAACATCAAAATTTGAAAATAAAAATCTTATAGGTAAAATGACAGGAAGCGTAAAGAAGATATTTGGAGATTTCTTTTAATGTTTGAAATAGTTGAAGAGACGACAGCAGGCGCAGGTATCAAACTGGTTGGAGTTGGCGGAGGCGGTAATAATTCTGTAGATGCAATATATAAAAAAGGCCTCTCTGGAGTAGAATGTATTAATATTAACACAGATATACAGGCTCTTAAAGCATCTATTGTTCCACACAAAATTCAAATCGGGCTAAAGACAACAGAAGGAGTTGGAACAGGTTCTGATATAGATTTGGGACGTCGTAGTCTGAATGAAAGCAGAGCAGAAGTTGCTGAAGCATTAAAAAATTCAGATATTGTATTCGTGACCTGCGGACTTGGAGGGGGAACAGGAACAGGAGCAACGCCATTAATCTGTGAAATTGCCCAGGAACTGGGGGCTTTAACAATAACAATAGTTACAAGTCCTTTTCTATTTGAAGGGAAAAAAAGATGTTTGCAGGCTAAAGACGGATTAAGAGCAATAAAAGAAAAATCCAATGCAACAATCTCTATACCAAACCAGAAACTTTTTGGAACAATTGACAAAGAATCATCTTTTTTAAAAGCATTTGAATTTGCAAACAACACTCTATTTGACGCTATCAGCGCAATCTCTGACCTGGTAACTGCCCCAGGAATAATAAATCTTGATATATCAGACATTCGGCAGGTAATAGCCCATGGTAAGGAGGCTACCTTAGCAGTAGGAACTGCGTATGGTGAAGATAGAACATTCTCTGTGGTAAAGAATGCTCTTTTATGTCCGCTCATGGAAGGCGTGGATATTAATGGCGCAAAGACAATGCTTGTTAATATAACAGGCAACGAAGATCTCAGTTTTGGAGAAGTTGAAAAAATCATTGATAATATTCGTAAGTCGGTTACACACAGTGTCAATATAGTATTTGGAGCTATTATAGATAAAAAAGCAAATAATAAGCTGAAACTTACAATTATTGCTACTGATATTCCGTCTCTGGAAAAAAAGGAAGCAAAATTCGTCTCAGACATCTCAGGAGTTCATAGAAAGGAAGCTACAATAAAGGATAGAGTTATGCGGGAAAAAGTGAATAGAGAATTAGGCGGTGACAGCAATCTGGATATCCCAACATTTTTGAGAAGTAAAAAATGAGGATAAACAAATACTCGGCAGTTGAAGCATTAAGAAAAGGGGAAGTTATAGTTCTTCCAACTGATACTGTTTATGGTCTTGGATGTATATGTAATAGCGAACAAGCCACAGATAAAATTTACAATTTAAAAAACAGAGATCGCAGAAAACCATTAATTTTATTTGTTTCAGATTTAAAACAGGTAGCTAATCTTGCTTATAATATTCCTCAAATAGCAAAAGAGCTCATGAACAAGTTTTGGCCTGGTCCACTCACAGTTATCTTCAGAGCAAAAGAAAATATTTCAATATCTCAAGCATGTATCTTTAAAACAGATAAATTTAACACAATAAGTTTTAGAATACCAAATCATCCAATACCGCGATTTCTAGTAAAGGAATTAAGAGTGCCGCTTGCTACAACAAGCGCGAATATTTCAGGATATAACCATCAAGCAACTTCAACTAATGTACTAGAAAAGATATTTGAAAATAAAGTAGATTTATGTATTGATGATAACGAAATACCAACTGGAATAGAATCCACTGTTATAAACTGCAGTGTCAGTCCCCCTTTAATATTACGTGAAGGCGCTCTAGAAAGCCAGATAAGATCATGCTTAACGCGCTTTCAATAGACGTAGAAGACAGGTTGCTTTTCCCAGAACTTCCATAACATCAAATATTGGCGGGCTTGCGGCGCGGCCGGTAAGCGCAACTCTTACAGGATGAATAACATCTCCCGGCTTCACTCCTTTTTTCTCAATAAATCCTCTCACTGCGCTTTCAAGTGTTTCTATGTCAAACGGTTCCACTTCTTTTATTACTCTGCACAACTCCTGTAACATTTCTGGAACACCATCTTTCTTCAAAAACTTACGAACTGATTTTTCTTCATATACCGGTTCATTAAAGAAGTAATTTATAAGCTGGGGAATCTCGGAAAACTTTTTGAGGCGTTCCTGGATTAGTCCAACTATTTTGGATATTTTATTAATATCAACTTCCTTGGTATCTTTTATAAATTTCGCCTTCTTTAACTCTTCCAAAGCAATATCTGCCAATTCACTCAGAGGCATCTTCCTTATGTATAAACCATTCATCCAATCAAGCTTCTGACTGTCAAAAACAGCATTGCTGTCATTTATCTTTCCTATTGAAAAGTTCTCTATAAGTTCATCCCTGCTCATAACTTCACGGTTATCTCCGGGAGCCCAGCCCAGAAGGACAAGAAAGTTAAGCAATGTATGAGGAAGATAGCCCATATCTCTATACTCAAGAGGAGAAGCTGCCCCATGGCGTTTGCTCAATTTTGCCTTATCAGGACCAAGAATTAGGGGAATATGCGCAAATTCAGGAGGATCAAGTCCCAAAGCTTTGTATACAGCAATCTGTTTCGGTGTGTTTGAGATATGGTCGTCTCCTCTGATGACATGTGTTATCTTCATTTCAATGTCATCAACTACACACGCAAAGTTATACGTTGGACCAGCATTGGATTTAACAATAACAAAATCATCCAGAACTGAGTTTTCAATAGATATTTTGCCATGGATGAGATCATTAAATTCTGTGATGCCGGTAGCGGAAACTCTAAATCGCAGAACATGTTTTATGCCTTGAGAGGTTAAATGCTTTATTTCTTCTTCACTCAAATTTTTACATTTGCCGTCATATCTGGGCGGCAGTTTTTTCTTCTGCATCTGATGCCGCATCTCTGCAAGCCTTTCAGGACTGCAGAAACATGGATAAACCATATTTTTTTTGACCAGTATATCTGCGTACTTCTTATATTTATCCAGTCTTTGCATCTGATAGTATTGGCCAAAATCTCCTCCAACATCAGGCCCCTCATCCCAATCCAGTCCAAGCCATCTTAAACTTTCAAGTATTACATTCACCGATTCTGGAGTTGAGCGCTCTCTGTCAGTGTCCTCTATCCGTAGTATGAATTTCCCTCCTGTATGCCTTGCAAAAAGCCAGTTGAATATGGCAGTCCTTGTATTGCCAAGGTGAAGGGAACCTGTTGGAGACGGAGCAAATCTGACTCTTACAGTCCTCAAATCAGCGTTGTTGTTATGCATATGACTACTTCTGTCTTAATATTAATATCTCTTTTATGCTTAAACAGATATCCCAGTATTGGGATATCTTTCAATAGAGGAATTCCGTGTTCAATAGTCTTTTTCCCCTCTTTAAAGAGCCCGCCTATAACCAGAGTGTCGCCATTTTTCATGCTCACAGTTGTATTCGTTGACCTTGTACTGAAAATAGGCATGTCATATTCGCCCTTATATCCTATAATATATTTTACCTCTGGTTTTACATTCAGCACAATTAGTTCATTATTTCTAACATGCGGTGTAACAGTCAGAGTTATACCTGTCTGCAGAAAATCAGTTATAAAATATTGTGTCCCTGCTCCTACCCCTGCTGCTCTCTTATCATAGTTTTCTTTTCTGTACGGGATACTCTCACCCGAAATAATAACCGCTTTTTGATTATTGAGAACAACCACTTTTGGACGCGCAACTATCTTTGCCCTGCCTTCGCTAACCAGAGCATCTATTGTGGCAAAAAGAGCGTCTCTCTTGTATTTTCCTCCTAAAAGACCTCTTACTATGAGTTCCGTTCCTCTTGTTTCTTTTACCGCTGCGTTTAGTGTATGTCCGATGGCTGCAGTTACATGCGGACGAGTAAGAGTCCAGTCAATGCCTATTTCAGTTTCCTTATCATGGCTGATCTCAAATATTCGCGCTTCAATAAGCACCTGAGGCACTTTTTTATCAATGTTCTCAATAAGCTTTCTTATACTTCTAATGTATGGAATCGTATCGGTTATTATTAATTGAGATCTATCATTATAAACCTGTACTCTTCCAAATGAGGAAAGTTCATTTTGGACAATTGTCTTTGCTGCATCAGGACCAATATTCCGTAAGAGAAATATAGCCGTGATAAAATCATCAGGTGACATCTTCTTCAGCATTTTCTCATTGATGTTTACCTCAACCCTCTTTGGTAAAGGATTGTTAAACTCCTGGGCATTTATATCAATAACGCTGGGAGTTTGTAAGCTTAGATCTTGCGTCTTAGACGCTGTAATTGTAAATGTAAGCTCAATCTTTTTCTCTTTTTCTTTGATACTAACACTGGTGCTTGCTATTTTATTTGTTGTAATATCAATCAATGTAGAATATACAGGAGACCCATCCTTTGTTGTCTGTGTGCCCGGATTTGAGATGCTTCCTGGAATTCTGGATATCTTCAGATTTGATATAAGCTTGCTTTTTTTATGAGAGAAACTGGTTTTTTCTGCCGAATTCACTCCATCCAGATAGATTTTTGTGCTTCGCTCTAATTGACCACTTTCTATAGATATCGTTTTTGATTGATCAAACGAAATACTATTTTCTTCGTTTTTATCAAGCACTATATCTATTTTGGATATCTTACTGTCAATATCTGTTACTGTTATTTTAGACATATTACCTGTCCATAAATCCTCAGAGAAACAAGTTCCGCCTGATACAACAACAATCATTAATACAGTGCATACCCAAAAAACTTTTTTATTTAACATAAAACCTCCATCTGATTATAGAAGATGATTTTGTAAACTTATACTGCTTAAAGTATTCCTGATATGATTGGAAATACTTCCTTTCAGAAGACACATCTACAATTCTTCCATCATTGTCGTAGCTTAACAGATATATTGTTCTATACCCCTGCTCTTTATTAAGATTTTTCATGCTCATATTAACAGTGTACTTTGTTCCTTCCTTCCATGTGCTGATAATTGTTAGCTTTACATTCGGGCCCTTTGCTTCCTCAGGAAGTATTCTCTCAAGTTTTTTATCTATCTTTTTTACCAGAGGTGGTCTCTGGAATACTGCTATAGTATTTGTCTCTGCATACGCAAGAACGGAGGTAAAAAGAAAAATTATAGAAAGAAATATTTTCATAATTAATTATACATTTTTTTAATTCTTTCCTGC
>JAUWOV010000024.1 GCA_030611945.1 bacterium
ATGAGTAAACAGCAAGAATTACAACGCTCGCTCCCAGAAATCCGCTTGCTGGGATGGATAATATCCCGCCTATTATATTCAGTCTTAAGCCGATGTTTAAACACACACCCATCGCCGCTCCGCCGGAAATACCAAGAGTATATGGCTCTACCAGAGGATTGCGAAACATACCCTGAAGAAGTACCCCTGCAATGCTCAGAGCACTCCCTACCGCAAGACCAAGAATAATGCGGGGCAAACGTATGTCAAAAAGGATGCTGTATTCAGTAGTGCCCCTGCCTTCAAGAATCAAAGGTATGATTTTTTTAAAAGGAATACCAGCTGAGCCAACACTCAATGAAAAAGCGCCAACTCCAAGAAGAATCCCGCATAAAATTAATATACAGATAAGCCAGCGAACTGGCTTTTTATTCATAAATTATTCACTTTCCCAGAGCCTTCTCTTTTGACGGAGCGAGCCCGCAGGAAAACTTACCTTCAGGGCAATACCCCCGTTTCAAACATTTTGGTCCTGTCATTGAAAAAACCACCGATAATTCCTTTTTGCAGATCAATAACATCTCATACGCCAGCTTTCTTATTTCCCATTGCGCTCTTGTGCAGCATCTTTCTTCAAAAAAATGTAAAAGCTCCCTTGCATTCATTGTAACTACGATCTTTGTCTCTGCCGCTTGAGGCAGAACAAATCTTGCATCCTGAGATGATGTTGCTTCTAATATTTTGTTATAAGCCTTCTGAATTTTACTCATAATATCTTTAAATTCTTTTTTTAATTTTTCATCTTTTTCAATAGAAGGAGGAACTATATATTTAAAATTGTTTTCTTTCACATACCTCTGACTTTGCTGGGAATATGAAGCAATTCTGTGTCTGACAAGCTGGTGTGTTAATGCGCGCGATACACCCTCAATGGCAAAGGTAAATTTTACATGTTCAAGAGGACTTAAGTGACCTAAACCTATTATCTTCTCTACAAATCTCTCCTGCTTGTCAGGGTCTGTTTTATTCTTAAAAATCTCTCCTGCGAATTCGGACGAATAACACTGACGCGCCGCAGAATAAATTACAGAAAGTGGGTTTTGAGTATATTCAATAAGCTCTACATTCAATTTAGCGTGTGTCATCTTCTGCCATCTCCTTTTGTTGGTTTCTTATTCGTCATATTTCGATTCTTCAACTCGCGCACTTCCCAATGCCCGCCTTTATCAGGTCCCACCCGTCGCAAACGTTTATGTTGTTTAAATGTTCGAATGTTTTTCTCAACACCAGCAACACTTAATCCAAGAGCCTTGGCGATTTCTTGCGTCGTAATAGTTGAATTGTTAGCTATGAGACGAAGAATTTTCTCCTTACTTTTCTTCTTACTTTTCTCCTTACTTTTCTGTCCACCAGCCTCCAATCCTTTGTCTTTCTCCCATTTAGTCCGATAAAAGACCGCCACAAAACCTGTCTTGAGCCGGTTAAACTCAACCCTGACACCTACGGCAAGGCATTCATCATGAATACGCTTAATACCGCTACCCCAACGCTCTATATCCTTAGACTTATACATCGTTTCCGCAATTAGTGGATTGCGTAAAATTGAATGTTCATGACCGGAAAAGAAATCCTCTGGATTAATCTCTTCAGGAAAAAGCCCAGGATTATAAACCTCAATCCGATCCTTAAAAATCGCAACTTCATTACCCTTAGGATTAGAAAAATCACGATGACAAAGTGAATTTCCAACCGCCTCCCGAATAGCCTCAACCGGCACTTCTGGAATTTCCTTCCGAGGGCCTCTTTTAATTTCGACGCGCCATTTCATATGCTCATAAACATAAATCTCTGCCTGCTGGCGCAAACTAAACAGATTGCCTTTAAACTGTTTTATATCCAAAAAGGTCAGCTTATCCGTTCCTGCAAATATGGCGGCTTGAATCTCCATTTGGTTATCATCACAAAATAACACCTCAGCCGCCTGCGTCAAATATTTTCTGTCCAAAAGGTGCAGTTTGTGCAGTGTTGTTCTGACATTAACAAAATCAAAATCAACACGTTTAGCTGTTCTAGCCTTGCGCATAAACTCTTTAACAGCGTTCTCATTAACATCCGCTATTGTCTTTCGGGAAAGCTCTCTTTCCCATAAAACCCTCTTCTTCTTAGTAATCTGTTCCTCAATCTGTTTGGCAGTCATCTGTTTATCCGATTCGCCAACGCGCATATACGCCCGACCATAAGCAAAATAAGGACAATTCGCCCCCTGAAATTCAACGACAACACACTCCTTGCCCTTAATTTTTTTCGTCTCAATTTTAGGATAAATCTTTGGTTCAAGATTATCCACAATCGTCTGCGTTACGTCCTTAATTGTATTACGTCCAACAGTCTAACAACCGTTCCATCATCCTTAATACCGAAATACAACGCCCCATTGCCGCGCTTATTAAGAATAGCTGCAATAGACACAACTCCATTTTTAAGTTCAGTAGTGGATTTTTTAAATTCAATTGTTTCTGATTCCCTATATGTCATCAAAAGCCTCTTTATTTTGCGTAAATTTTGTATAGAAGTAAACCCTATTCCCTTGCCCCTAATAGTATATACGGTTCTATAGTATTGGTAATTTTATATACCGTATCATATCTGTGAAATGTATGGATGTCAAACTGACTGATTCAGCCTGCGATTAAAGGATGAATCAGCTTAACTATCTCCTCCAATACCTCAACAAAACTTACAGGTGTAGGACTGCAAACTTTATGTGAATCAACAATATAAATCCTGTTATTTTTTGCCGCGTTCAAGGTTTTGTACTTCTGCCACGTTTTCTTCTCTTCTTTACCCACAATGCCCATGGTCACAACAATGATCACATCAGGATTTTGCTCAAGTACTTTTTCACGGCTATAAAGACCTGTTTTTGCACCAGAAGTAATATTTATCCCGCCAGCAAACTTTATGAAGTCATTAACAAAAGAATCGCTTGTTACTGTAAATAAAGGTTTTGCTCCTATTTGAACAAAGACTTTAGGTTTAGGTAAATCTTTGACTCTCTCAGTAATAAAATCCACCTTTTTTCTAGATTGACTGAGAATTTCCTCTGCCTCCTTTTCTTTGCCAACAATTATTCCTAGTTCTAAGAACTGGTCACAAATTTGGGAGAAACTTCCTGCAGTAGAAAAAGTAGTTACTCTTATTCCCAGATTTTTTAATTTCTCTACTTGCTCAGGATTGGTTAAGGAGGTAGCCATTACTAAATCTGGCTTAAGCATCATAATCTTTTCTAAATTTAATTTTACTACTGTCCCAACCTTTTTTTTCTTCTGCGCTTCATGAGGTTGCCTGCAATATAGAGTGTTTCCAACCAGTCTATCTTCTACTCCCAAAAGATAAAGTTCTCTAGTCAAAGAAGGGCCTAGCGAGATTATCCTTTGAGAGAAATTGTCTTCCGCATGGATTACAGAGCCCACATATGAGAACATAAGAATTGTAATAGACCAGCGTAGTAATAATTTTGAATTTTTCATTATTGGATAAGTTCTAAAAACCAGTTTTTCTCTCTTAATATTTTCTTGCCTTTTATAAATCTCACTGGCTCCGTAAAAATAGGACCATCATAAACAAAAGTATGGTATTCTCCATTTTCCCCGCAAATATCCACATTACCCAAGCTCTCAATATCTTTCGAAAATTCCTTATCTAGTCTTCTTCCCAACCAATCCTCCCCTAAAAATTCAGAATTCGTAGCAACAATAATTGTTTGGAAACCAGTTTCTATAAATCTCTCCATAATTTTCTTTCTTTTTCTCTTCCATAATGGAAATAGCGGTTTGATTTGCAATTCGTTACAAACTCTTTCTATCCAATCTCTATGCTCCTGAACATCAATATCTCCAAAAACACCAGCCTGAACATCTCTATCTTTAAGAACAGTAATGGCTTTTTTGAATTCCTCCTCATAACTTTTCCCAACAGCCTTTTGAATGATAGGAATTCCCATTGCTTCTGCCTGTAGTCTTAATAAATCCGAGCTAATTCCGTGTGAACGAGAGTGTTTACCATTTTCTGATATCATATTTAACAAATAAGAAACCTCTATATCCTTACTCTGCGCTGCCTCATAACAAGAAAGACAGCTATCTTTTCCTCCGCTCCATGAAACAAATGCTTTTATTTTTTTTATCATTCAATCACTTTTGCATAAAATATTTTACATTACCCCCTTCTCCACACAGGATTTTCAAAACGCTGATATAATTTCTTAAAAAATTTCCCTCAGAACTTAACAGTCGCGCCTAGTCCAATATACCTGCCGTCTCTTGGATAGTAGCTGTTGCTTGGCTCACCATCCGCATCTCTTTTTCCTGTTGAGTTATAAAGCTTTTCAGATTCCTGATCAAAAAGATTAGAACTTAACAGATAAAGCTTCCAGTTCTTCAGGGTGTAACTCAACTTGGCATCAACCGTACTATAGGCAGTTTCTTTGTAATGATTCATGGCATCTATATACCGCTCGCCGACTCCGTTTAGAGAGACTGAAAGCTGCCAGTTCTTCAACGCATAAAAATCCACTCCTACACTGCAGGTATATTCCGGCACATCGTAAAGTTTCTTGCCTTTAACATCCACATATTCATAATTCTTTGTAGGTACTTCACTGTGAATCGCTACTCTCTCTTTCCCACTATCCCATTCAGCGTCAAGCCGGGAGAATGCCAGTCTATAGCCAAACCATTCCAAAGGTCTGCCATCCGCTTCCACCTCAACCCCCCTATGGATACTATCCCCGACAGGTTTCCAGCCCTGAAAATCCCCAGCATCATCATAAAAATACATATACTTGTGTTCTGTCTTAGTCTGAAAAATACCGACACTATAGTTAAATGCCTTCATCAGTCTGTGCTTAAAGCCAAGTTCATAAGTCAGGTCTTCTTCAGGTCCCAGGTTCTCAACTTTATTATCAGGAGAGTTTTTCTCTAATGCAGATTTAATATAGGCTGGGGCTGGATACCAATAGGACTTGTTTACTGAGAAAAAAAGGTTACTATTAGGCGTAAAGCTATAGGATGGAGCAATATTCCATCCTAGTTCCTTGAATTCATTTTTTACGCTCTGGGGAACCTCGTTTTCCACATCATAGTTAGCAATATCATAACGCAATCCTGTCAACAAACCCCATTTGCCATATTTAAACTCATTGTTTGCAAACACACCGTGAATATTCTTCACACAATTAATGTTCTCTTTCTTGATGTCGTTTTTTTGATCTGATGACAGTGTGATTGCATAGGGATAGCTTTTGGTCTGAGAAAACGTGTCTTTAGAAAAATCGTATCCCAATATTATTGTGTCAGTAAGCTTATCTTCATCAGAAAATGTATGACCGCCAGAGATCTTGAAATCAATCTTGTCGTCATTCTTATCATATTTGCAGCACTTATTATATCTCGAATATGTGCCACTAAGTTTATTATAATACTTCAAGTTTTCATAGATGTAGTCAAAATGAGACATAGAGAATGATGAATTAAAGAGCCAGTTGTCTTTGTCATAACTAAATTTTAAACCCCCATTCAAAAGCTCTTTATCTGACTCATTCGGCCTGTAGGTGTATCCTGAGACTGATTCTCTCCGCTTATTAGGAATATCTCTTATATCCTTTCTGTATTTCTTAAGCTGCCAGTCCTTCATTGACATATAGGATTTAAGGGAATATTCGCTCCAGTTCACATCTCCCTCAAGCCTGACTCCTTCATCAAACTCATAACCGAGTTGCCCGCTAAGAGACTCTCTTTCCGGGTCTGTATGCCGATATCCGTCGGATTCATCGCAGCTGCCGCTCAGGTTGTAATCCCATTTATCTAATTTGCCGTAAACAGATAGAGAATTCTCAAGTGTATTCCATGACCCGATTTCTGTTTTGGCTGTGAAATTAAGAGGTTTTTGAGCATATTCACCTGTCTTGGTGATTATATTTATCACGCCCCTTGAAGAATTAGCTCCATATATTGAAGCTGGAGGAGATTTTATTATCTCTATCCGCTTAATCCTCTCTACCGGGATATTTCCCAGATTGTTGAATCCACAAACCCCAAAATTATAGGGCTTACCGTCAACCAAGACAATCGGAGCGCCAACATGCGGACTTTTTGTGCCTCTGAAGCTAAAATACGTCTTGCCTTTTGCTGTGCTTTGATTGATAACACCCGGCACACTTGAGATAATGGCAGCAAGGTCTCTCTGCCCACTCTTTTCAATATCCTCTGCTGTAATAATCGAGATTGCTGCAGGTGTATTAAGCAGGGTAGCTCCTTTTTTAGATGCGGTTACCACAACCGTATCCAGTTTAGTAACACTTTTTGTCTCCTCCTGCGCAGATACATTTAAACCTATGAGCAAAAGGGTTACAGCGCAACTGATCGTAACAAATCGCAATACTCGTTTCTTCATCTACCAAACCTCTAAGTGAAAATCCACGTCAATAACAAAAGATATTTCATTCTTCTTTATTTCGTTAGGGAATAAAGGATATGGATTTGCCCTAACAATAGTCTTTACCGCTGCCTTATTTAAAACTTCATACCTGCACTTTTTCACTATGGCAACATTGCCTTTCAGTGTCCCGTTTCTTTTTAAGGTAAACCTAACCATCACTACTCCTTCCTGATTTGTTCTTCTTGCCTGCATAGGATAGTGCTTCATCGCATTTATTCTCTTTAGTATCTTATCCTCATAGGTCTCTCTTGCTTTTATTATAATATCTTTAGAGATTGAAGGCGGTGGCGGGATAAATTTCTCTTCTTTTTTCACTATTTCTTTCACCATTTCCTTTTTCTTTTCTTTTGGCTTTTCTTCTTTTTTCTTTAAGACATTCGTTTTGCTGTGAACTTTTATCTCTTGCAGACTTACATTAATGATTGTCATCTTCGCCTTTTTAGCCGGTAAACTCGTAAATTTCAAAAAAGGCATTTGTATTAACATTGCAGCATGTAAAGCTGCAGAAAAAACAAATGCGCTATTAAACAAAACCTTTGGATGCCTATAGAAATATCTACTCAGTTTCTTTAGTTTCATGAGCGATATTGATATCCTTTGCTCCGGAGCGTTTAATTATGTCCAGCACATTAACAAACTTCTTATAAAGAATAGTTTCATCTCCCTGAAAAATAATGCGCTTATCCTTGGAGTATGCGAGCTTTTGTTTCAGGAGTTGTTCTAACTTATTTAAATCTACCTTTTGCCGATTCAAATAGATATTATTGTCCTTATCTACCGATAGGATAATATCCTGTTTTTCTATTCTTTCCTGATTACTTGCTTCAGGCATTTTTAAGAGGATACTCGGCCTTATAAAAGATGAGGTAAGCAGAAAGAACAGAAGAAGCATGAACATAATATCTATAAGCGGCGCTATATCCAGCGCCATAGAAGTCTTTTTATGGTGAATGAACGGTTTCATAGCTCTTTTGTCTTTTTATCAACAGGATGTATGTTAAGTATCTGGTTTAGTTCAGAAATTAAATACTGCATCTCGTCAGACCTGTTATTAACAAGATTTTCAAAAAAGTGATAAACTGTCATTACAGGTATAGCGACAATCAATCCGAAGGCGGTGGTCAATAATGCTACTGATATTCCCCCTGCAAGGGCATTAACATCCGCTTGTCCTCCCATAGATTGTATCTTCTCAAAACAGGTGATCATCCCTAACACAGTGCCTAATAAACCCATAAGCGGTGTCAGGTGTCCTATGGCAGCCAATACAGGTAAACGCTGCTCTAACCTCCTTAATTCCTGAGAACCTGTGCGGTGAAGAATATCTTCAAAGACAAACTGATTTCTTTTAATATTCCTCAGATATACTACGGTAATTCGGCTAAGGGCTGTATGTTTTAGCCTTGCAAACTGAATGGCTCCCTTTATATCTTTAGTGGATATATGTTTTTTAACTTCGCGCAGAAATGTCTTGTAGTTCTCTTTTGTCCATAAATAATATATCAATTTCTCCAGCGCTATTGCTAAGGCTGCTATAGAACAGAAAAATATTGGATACATCACCCAGCCGCCTTTATTGAGCAAATCTAACATTCTTTCTTTTCTCCTTTTTGTTAACTCATCCTAAAATAAAAAAAGCCCAATCTTCGCAGATTGAGCTCTCCATTATAAAAAACTTTCCCCTTTCCACGAAGGTACTTACCTAAACAGGCAATGGCCCGGGCTCTTTCAGAATCTCTGAAAATTACCGTTGCGGGACAGCGCCCAGAATCTCACTGGGACTTCCTTTGCCTCCCCGGCTAAAAACTAATTTTTAAAAGAACAATTTAAACCCCGTTAGAAAACCCTTTCTAAGCGGGGTAAATTCGCTGAATTGTAACACTATTAATTTGTATGTCTATAACAGATTTGCATATTTTTAGTAATATCTTGCTAATTAAATGCAAGCAAACTCTCTACTGAGATGTCTTCGTCTATTGCTTCCCAGTGAATACCAATTCCTCCGCCAATAAGCCGCCAATTTTGCCGCTGTTTATCTGTGGCGTCTCTAAGTCGGGGAAACCACTCCATAGGAACAGAGACTTCACGTCCATCCGCAAGAATAACATAAACGGAATCTCTTACAAAAGATACATCTGTAACTAACGGTTCTATTTCAACTGCTAAAGTGCTCATTCCATTTCTCCTCAAATATTTGCTTATTCTCTTTAACTAATCTCCCAATTTCAAATAATTCATGACTTCTGAAACAATGATTGCGAGCTAGTGACACCGGATTAAGCCAAAACTTAGCGTAGCTCCCTGCACGTTCAACATGAATATGTATAGGCTCACTATCATCAATACTAAAAAAGAAGAACCGATATCCATTTTTTCTCAAAACCGTGGGCATTATAATCACGTCCTAAATATAAAATTTATTGTAACACTACTAATTTGTATGTCTATAACAGATTTGTGTATTTTTGATAATATTTTACAATTTTACCACTACTCTTTTTTCAAAGCAAGTATTCTGTCGGCTGAATTGTATAATTTCTGTAATATCTTGCGATTCTGCCTCTTTATCTATAAGTTCCATACATAGTTAAAACACCTGCAATAAGCCCCCATGCTACAAATCCAACTATACCTGCCATAGTAAGAATGAGTACCGGCTCAATCAGACTGTTCATACGTTTAACATAAGTCTGCAGCAGCTTATCATGAATGCCGGCTACTATTTCAAGAGTTTTGTCCATATTGCCTGTCTCTTCTCCAACTGCTACCATACTGGCAACTATTGGCGGGAATATATAAAAAGCGTTCTGCAGAGATGTTGAGATGTTTTCTCCTCTGGTAACATCCATCTCCATATTATTCATAACCTCAACAGCCGCTTGATTGCCAAGAGTCCCCCGAACTGCTCTAAGCGCTTGCAATATGCCTACGCCGCTCGCAATAAGGGATGATAAATTTCTTGAAAAGCGAACAACAACCGAATAAGAAAAAATAGGACCTATAACAGGAATGTTTACTTTGATTCTGTCTATCCAGTATTTTACCGGCTTAAATCTATAGCTCAAAAACGCTCCGCCAATAACAGCGCCAACACTAATAATAAGATGTTTCCAATAAGTTCTAAACCAGTGTGTGATATCAATCAAAAGCCGTGTATTCCACGGCAGTTTGCCGCCGCGCGCGCTGATAAACGGCATGAATTTTGGTATAACAAAACCAACAAGAAAGGAAACAGCGATCACAGTCATTACAACTACAATCGCAGGATAAATAAAACCCGTAATAAGCTGTTTGCGAAACGCTGCCTGGTCATCAAGGTAGTCAGCAATACGTTCAAGGACTATATCCAGCATGCCTCCAATCTCTCCTGCTTCAATCATATTCACAATGAAAGGCGCAAAAGCATTTGGATGTTTTCTTAAAGCGTCAGCAAGCGGAAAACCTTCTTGAATATCATGGCGAACCTGACTTATAATCTTCCTTAATCTTCTTTTTTTTGTCTGCACCTCAAGTACCTTAAGAGAGCTGACAAGCGTAACCCCCGCGTTAGTAAGAGCGGAAAGCTGGCGAAACATAATAATAATGTCATTTTTGCTAACAGACCTTATATGATCAAGCGGAGAAAATTTTACTGAATTTCTAGCGGCTTCTACAACATCTGTAACCTCTTTTAATGAGGTTATGATTTTTTTCTGATTTCGCAATCCACTCGCAGCAGTCTTAATATCAGCAGCTTCAATTGTCCCTGAAACATTTTGCCCTTCACTATTTATTGTTGTATAGAAAAACTTCGGCATATAAATTTATTCCATGACTGCAACCCGTAAGACTTCTTCCGGAGTTGTCAGTCCTTGTTGAACCTTTAGGAGACTATCCTGATACAGGGTGCGCATACCTTCGGAAATCGCTATTTTCCTAATCACCTCAGCAGATGACTGCTTAATAATCTCCTGCTGTATAGATGTATTTATATTAAGCAGTTCAAAAACACCAATACGACCGCTATAACCTGTTTTTTGACAGTGCCTGCATCCTTTGCCGCGAAACCATTTCTTCTCGTCTGCCAGTGCGGATATTTCAACAGATTCCTCTTTGCAATGCTGACAGTTAACCCTTACCAAGCGCTGAGCAAGAATTCCGCAAACAGAAGAACTGATTAAATATGGTTCGCAGCCCATATCAACAAGTCTGGTAAGCGCGCTTGGAGCATCGTTGGTATGAAGCGTAGCCAGAACAAGATGCCCTGTAAGAGCCGCGCGCAGCGCAATATCCGCAGTTTCCTTATCTCTGATTTCACCTACCATAATAATGTCAGGGTCCTGACGCAGAATAGCCCGCAGCGCCTTTGGGAAAGTAATCTTATTTATCTGATCAACCTGAGTCTGTGTAATCCCTTCAATCTGATATTCCACAGGATCCTCAATAGTGGTAATATTTGCGCTTGCAGAGCGTAGCAGTAAAAGCGATGCGTAGAGAGTGGTGGATTTCCCGCTTCCAGTAGGGCCTGTAATAAGAATAATTCCGTGCGGTCTCCTGAGCAATGTTTCAAAAGTTTTCAGAGTATGTTCTTCCATACCTAATGTTTTAAGTGTAATCTTTCTGTTTTTAGAAGGAAGAAGTCGCAGGACAGCTTTCTCTCCATGTATACTTGGCAAAACCGAGACTCTGATATCAACAGGTTCAGAAGTATCCTTAAAAACAAAGCTCCCATCCTGAGGAGCGCGCTTCTCAGCAATATTCAACCCTGATAGAATCTTAATTCTTGAAATAAGAGGCGGCGCTAAGTCTAATGAAAGCTGATCTTCTTTATAAAGCATTCCATCAATACGAAATCTTACCTGCAGATTATTCTCTCCCGGCTCCAGATGAATATCAGACGCTCTTTGCCCGGACGCTTTGACAATAAGCTTGCTGAGAATGTCAACAATAGACTGATCTATAGACTCTTCCTCAAGTAAAGGCGCAGAAGTTCCTGTAATATCTCTCAATAAGTTTTTAATACTGGAACTGGTTGCAATATATGAAGCAATCTGCTTTCCGCTCACTCTCTGCAGATTTCCAAGCACTTGCCCTGAAAGCGGCTTATCACAAGCGAGATATAAAGTAATGCCTTCTATCTTTGTGGGAATGATGCTATATCGGTGAATAAGAGCTGCGGGAATATATTTGGCAGCTTCGGCTTGAATATTGCCAGTATCCAACTCTATATATGGAAGATTATAACTCTCAGCTATGGAACGCGCAATATCCTCTTCAGTTATATAACCTAATTCAATTAATATCTTCCCTAAAAGTTCCCTTTTCCTTGACTGTATTTTCAGAGCTTCATTTAACTGCTTTGATTGAATGATCCGCTTCTCTATTAATGTTTCACCAAGCAATTTCTTTTTCTGCTTCTCGTCTTTTAAGATTGCCACGTCGCTACGCTCCTCGCAATGACATTTACTTTGTGCCTTTTTTGCTCTTTATCTCCGTTTGTATCAATTTCTCCAGCAATCTCTTTCCTCTGCTCTTTTTCCTCTTGCCTTCTTCAATAGGTTTGAATTTTTCTAGATTTTCATTGTAACGCAGGATTCTGTTTTGATCATGTTTAATGTACGGATGTTCTGAAAGTTTTGAGAGAGCCTTTTTAGAAACCTCCTGATTTTCCCCCGGAGACATCATAATATGAGGCGTGATCAGAATAACAGTCTCTGTCTGCGTTTTCCTTATGGTCTTTTTCTTAAAAAAGAATCCTAATAAGGGTATATCACCAAGAATCGGCACTTTTTGCTCGTAATTCTGATTGTGCTCCCGCACAAAGCCGCCAATAGCAAGTGAACTCCTGTCTTTAGCAATAATAATGCTCTCAACCTTTGTAGTATCAACAGTGTCTATTGGCAAAGAAACTGTTACTCCGGTATTTGTTACATGACTGATAGTCGCTCCGCCCGCATTAACAGTAGAAATCTCTGTCAGAAACCGCATTGTTACAGTTCTATCCTCATTTATGGAAGGCGTGATCTCCAGCTTCTTGCCTATCTCCTTAAGCTCCACAACAGGTCTCGTTGTCTCTGTTGAGCTGCCCTCAAATTCACGAACTTCATACTCATAATTAGTAGTAATCGGTCTTTCTTCTCCTATAAAGAATTCTCCCGGAGCATTATTAGCGCAGAGAAGCATCGGAGTTCCAATGGTTTTAACCAGATTATTCGTTTCCAGAAGCTCCATGCGCGCGCTAATAAGCTTGTCAACAAATGTATATGCTAATGTATTGCCTGTGATTGATTCAGCCGTAAATCTTCCGGTACTTAAAGTATGAGCGCCTTCCCCTTTTATCTTATCTGTATGAATGTTGGCAATATCCAGCTTAAAGAATGAATCAAAATCATCAGTCAGAGTAACCTCAAGTATTTTACACTCAAGCAGGATCTGCGATGTCGGAGTGTCCAGCTGTTCAATCAGATCATTGATGTCCCTCAGGATTCTGGTATCAACCGAACGGGCAACTACGCAGTTATTGCGCGGAAAAACTGTCATGTAAGCAACCGCCTGCTGAGTTTCTGCTGTAAGTATCCTTTCAGGCTCTGCTTTTCCCTCCTTAACCGCTTTTTGAAAGTCTTCAAGCTTCTTTGAAGTAAGAGCTTTCTCCAGTTTCACTCTTTCCTGCGCCTCTCTGGTAGCAGCGTATGTTGCGTCATGACGAATAACGCGGGCTCCTCTTGAACCGGAGCTTCTGTTTCTGCTGCTGCCGCTGGTTCCTTCCTCTGTTCCAACGTGTCCGTAACTGGCAAATTCATCAGGCTCAACATATTCAATGCACTCACCCATTAAATTGGCAATCAGATCCGCAACTGCAAGCGAAGAAGCATACTTAAGATTATATATCATTGTTTTTTCATCATGCCTTATGGACAATTCCTTGCCATAGTCCTGCGCTCTCATAACGCGGATAACCTGCCCGTCCTGTGTGTACCATAGATTATAGAGCTTACACATTGTCCTGAGAGCTGACATTGGAGACGTATCTTTTAAGAAAAGCGTTATTTTGAAATTCATAACATTCTCCGATGCCACTACGTTCTGACCTGTCAGCTCGGTAAAAAGCTTCAGCACATCAATCATTGGCGTGTCCTTAAAGTCAAAAACATCTATCTTTCCAACCCCCGCCTCATCAATCTCTGCTTCGGCAATGCCCCAGACCGCAGAGATACAAAACACCATAACGACTAATAACCTGCTAAATCTCATTTTCATAAGTCTCCTTTTTTATTTAAAACGACCTCGCACTTCCTGACCGTTATCCATTATGATAACCAGTTCCCGGGATGTGATCTCCTTCACCACAAAGGAAAGCGATTTGTCCCTTTTGATAATTATTCTTTCTTTTGGTTTTAACGTTACATTTCCCAGCGACTCAATCTCTGCCGCTGCCATTACCTTGTCTCCTGCGATCATAATACCTGTGATCTTGATCTTCGGCAGATTTAATTTACTAGAACCTTTCTTTCTATTAAAAAATACATATTGACTTGCTGCAACCCTGCTTAAAAGTTTAATACTAACGTTAAACGGATCGCGCTCTTCCTGAACAGAAATATTTAAAGGTGTGTCTGCGTCAGATCTCTCGCTTGGTTTCAGCTGAATCTCCTCTGAATACGCATAAGAGCATGATAACCCCAAATAAACACTCAGAAACAGGATAAGTATTAATCCAATTCTATTATTTCGCATTTTAAATTCCTCTCTCAAATACTAAGCAACAATGTTATTTCCAAACTCTCTTCATCCTGTCCACGTTCAATTGTAATTTTCTCCACTGTTACAAGTTTCGGCATTCTGCCAAGTTCCTCTAAAAACTCCTCAAGCTCTATGAAATTACCATACATCTTGAGATTATAATGACTGCGCTGGTAGAAGCCTGAAGATTTTGTTTCATTCACAGGGTCAAAAAGACATATCTTCAGATTATGCTCTGCTGAACTGCGGCTGATCCTCATCATAATATCCGCTCTATCCTCGCTTCCGGCAAGAGATGTCTCAATCTGTCTGAGCTCTTTTTTCGCCTCGCTGACACGTTCTTTTTGTTTAGAAAGAAATGTATGAACTCTTTTATCAACAGGTTCATATCTTAAATCCTGAACCTTCTGGGAAAGTTCTCTATACTGCTTGCGGACATTCGCAGACTTCTTAACACACGGGTTATAAACCCTGCCGACATAAAAATACCCTATCGCAATACCGACAACCGCAATAATCCCAATCTGCTCAAATTTTGTTAATTTTTTCTTAATCATGTCTTAACTCCAATCTGACAGCAAATTGATATAAAAGCACATCTTTGCCATCGCTCCTGCGTTCTTTCTCTTTAATGGATTTTAGCTTCACCTCTGCGCAGCATTCAAGCTTTTCAAGTTTGGTAACGAATAACGTAATTGAGCCTGCGCGCAGACCATAACCTTCAAGCAAGAACGCATACTTCTCATCCTGCTCTATCTTATTAAGAATAACATCGTCAGGAATCGCTTTGCTAATGCCATGCAGCAGAGCGAGAAGATTCTTGTGCTGTGCGGGAAGTATCTTCTCAATGTATTCTCTTCTTTCACATAATTCTTTTTCCTCTTTCTTTAACTCCGCATGTTTTTCCCATACGGACTTAACCTCCGAAAGAGTGGATTCAAGCTTTACCTTTTCTTTGCTTAAACTGCTTATTTTTGCAGAATAACGCCCCATTGAAGATCGCGTGTAAAGATAATGGCTCATAAAACCTATTAGAATTATTCCCACAAGAACCGCAGGGAGAAAATGAACATTTTCTTTAAGCCTTTTTATTAGGGGTGTCCTATCATTAATGCCAAGAAATCTCTCGCCTCTGATCTTTAACTCCTGCAAAGCCGCATCTGCAGCGAAAGCAAATTCTGCGTCAATATTTAAGCTCTTATCTGCTGCCCCAATACTCTTAATGTCCTTCAGCAGCTCTTCAGAATAAACTCTGCGCAGAACTAGATTCTGTTCCCTGCATAAGGTTCTGAATTCCGAAAACTTACCTTTTGACATGTAAGATATAAAAACAGGCGTGGTGTTTGTCTTCTCGCCTGTCTTTGTATCCGGATGCAGATGATAACCAAACAAACCCTCTGATACAGGAAAATCAAGATACGGCTCAGCTTCCCAACGAACCGCTTCCTGCAGTTTGTCCGAAGATATTTTTACATCAGGAGATATGGGCAGTTCGCTTGAGAGAAACCTCGCGTCAGAGCTGACCAAAACTACCAATCTCGGATAATTGTTTAATTTTTTAAGAAGTTCACTAATCTCTTCCTTTAGCAGTCTATGGTCCGGGGTTCTTTCCAATTTAACCGCTGATAGAACAATCGGCTTTCCTGCCTCTCTTTTCACAACAACAGCTTTTATAAAAGAACCGGACAGGTCAATAGAAAGAATTTCATTCTTTTTGAAATATGATAAGACTACATATTTTAAGCTGTGCGCCACAGGCAAAACCTTTTTCCAGAGGTCTGACGAAGTTTTAGTCAAACGTTTCCTGTATGCTGCTAGTGTGGCTGAATTTTTAATTTTTAATTTCCAATCAATTATTAATTTACTAATTTCGAAATTTCTAATTCTTTTATCCTTCACAATTCTAATCAACCGTTATCGGGTAAGCATTCACGCCAGGCGGAATACAAACCATTTCAATAGATATTATATTGCCACTCACTTGTACTTCTATCTTTCTCAAACCAATGGGTATGCCAGTAAAAGTGTGTGTACTAGATGATGATATGGGAATAAATCCGCTACCTACTACAGTTCCTTGAAAAGGATAAATAACCTGAAAGTTTGCATCAGCACCAGTATTATTCTCTACCTCTATATCTCTTCGCCTGTGAAAGACATCTTCTATATCCTTTCCATAGTAAGTAGTGTCTGCTTCATCTCCTTCGTCTAATATATTATCCTGTCCTCTGCTTCTTATTAATACAGTATCTCCTCCAGCACTACTATGAAAACTAACTTCCATAGAATTGCCCCAGCCGTCTATGAAAGTATCATTACCAGCCATATCTTTGGCGTTTGCCTCTAAATATCGATCACCTCTGTAACCAGCCCAGAAAAAATTTGTGTATTCCAAAGGCATGCCTGCGAACTCTGAATTACTCAACAAGTCATCAATGCGAAAAGCATTGGAATCACCAGGCTCCCCATAATCGCTTATAAATCCTCCGCAGGAGGTAATATGTTCTCCTCCGCCAATATCCGCTAATCTGCCAATCAAAGCGCGTTTCGCTTCAAGCATTCTTTCCCTTGTTTCATCATAACGAGCATCGTCATCCGCTTCATTCCCCACAACGAAAGCGCATACTGCAACCAGTCCGATAAGCCCGGACAGCATTGTTACTATTGCTAAAAGGGCAATGCCATCATTATTTTTCAAATTTCTAATTTTCAACTCATCCCCTAGCCCCTTCTCTTGACAAAGAAGGGGAACCGTTTAATTTCCAATCTCAAGCGTGCCAAGCCAGTTGCCTGTTGGTTCAATTGTAAAAACACGAGTATCCAATTCTGACCCTTCAGTTATTACAATACTTCGCACTCCTACAGGAATTCCACTATCTCCATTAACATTATCTTCAAAACGAAAATAGGAATCATCTTTTATGTCCTCCCAAAGAATAACCGCTGAATCTCCTTTGTCGCTATCAGGAAACCACATTTTAACCTCTGTACACAATTTCCCTACCTTGCCTGCTACCGGAGCTCTATATTGAGTTTTTCTTATTGTTAATGTTATATCCTCATCAAAACCACTGCCTCCAATGTTGTTGTCCGCTCCTCTGCTGATAATATCAATGCCTGTATCATAAATAATAAAAGCAAACGTGTCTCCCCATGCGTCCTCAAGCAGATTTTCCTGTGGCGCTTCAATATACGGACCTCTCCAGCCCATCCATATTTTTGGTCCTTGGTTATATTCCCAGTCACGCTGACTACCCTGCTCCCAAAGACTATCAGGCTGATCGTATTCATCAAGACCCGGAAGTTCTCCCATATCCGTAATATATCCAGCAAACTGTCTCTGCCCATTAGCATAAGCGCCTGATGTGCCTATAAGAGCTTTTTTTATTTCTTCCATCTTTATCCTTGTTTCATCAAATCGCTTCTGATCATCACCATGCGTAAAAACCTTTACCATCATTGCTGTAAGAAAGCCCAGAATGACCAGAACAACGAGCAGCTCAAGGAGGGAAAAACCATTTTTTCTACAATTCTGCATATCCTATGGTCTCCTCATAGGCTGTGTGCCAAAGATAAACATTACCAGGTCATCGCCAGTATCCACAGATAAATGAAGAGGCGTTGTTGCTCCACCATTATCTACCCCGTTTGCGCCAAAACTAACAATACGGCTTGATAATCTTTCGTCTTCTCTTGTTATCCCCGGCACCCCATCTAGTTCATCATAAATAATACGATATTCCCCAATTACGCCATCAGGGTCAACGCTACTGTCAACGCTTTTACCCCACGAGTCAATAACCAAAGGATACCATTCGTCATCAGCGGTAGCAGGAGGAGGAGTTCCTTTATTATCATAAGCAGTAATCTCCTGCTCTAAATAAGCTCCTCTCCAACCCTTGCGACTGTATTTATTCCAATCTATTAAGGAAGGAACGCCGCATGCTGTTAGAAAAACAAGCATATCGGTTCGTTCATTTGCACCGTCATCTTTTAGACAAAGAAGCTTAATAGCAAATTCTGGTCTTTCGTCTCCACTACCTCGTACATCATCCAGACCCAAATCCTCAGGAATAAGTCCAAGGTCAGGATAAAATCTATCCCTTATCGCTTCTTTAATTTCTTTCATCTCATTTAAGGTAGTAGTAATAGCAGCATCCCCTTTAATCCGAGAAAAACCGCCAGCTACCATAGCTACCAAGAAACCCATAATCATAATTACAACCAGAATTTCTAAAAGAGTAAAACCTTTTTTGTTCATAACTTTTCTGCTTTCTTAATGTATTGAAGCAGTCTGTCTGAAAGCGCCTTTGCTTGTCTTGAATTAAATCCCTTTAAAAACTCATACTCTTTTTTTGCCTCTTCCTTCTTTCCTGTATCCATATACAAAATTCCCAAATTATAATGCGCTTTCGCATCGTTGGGTGAAAGCAAGTTATATTTCTTGTAGGCATCTAATGCCTCTTTGTATTTTTTTAATTTTCCCAAACAAACCCCCATCTTAAAATAAGCCTCTTTATCATCAGGATGATCTTTAATTAATTTCTTTAATTTCGGAAGCGCTTCTTCATGCTTGCCCATTCCTATTAGATAAACGATTGTCTGCCTCTTCCCTGTATCGCTTTCCATCCATTCCTTAGTCCTCTTTTCCTTCCATTCTTCTATACTCAAAAGCCCTAATTCTTCAAAAGAAATTCCCTCTAAAGTTGGAATAGCGTAGATATAATTTTTGTTCCGTATAAAAAATTCAATAATCCCTAACACCTGTCCATCTTTATTAAAAACAGGCAGTCCTCTTATCTTTGGCATTTGAGAATTTATCTCTATTTTTATCCTATTCTTTATGGAGACAATTTTCCCCTTTACAGTCTCCTCTCCTGGCAGGTTTATAAATACCTCCTGATTTTCCTTTATCCCTCCGGCAAATTCCGCTTTTTTAAATCCTTTTTCATCAATTTTGAGCTTTAGTAATTTCTTTTCCTTATTCCTCCCGCAAATCCCCTTTATCTCAAACTCCTTATCTTTTGCTTTCAGCACTGCCCTTTCTGCACCGGAAAATACATAATAATGCGTAAGCGCTTCATCTTCTGATATAAAAACTCCCGCCTCTTTGCCGATGACTTTGCCATTTTGATTATATATCTCAATTATGGCAATTGAATCAGCGCCTGAAGCAAAAACGGGCTGAGAAGAAAGAACAAAAACTAAAATACAAAAGAGTCTTTTTGCTTTGCTTAACATTGTAAAATTATTTACCTTCACCTATAATAACCTTTTTAAGAAGAAAAGGAGGAGAGGGAAGTACCCTCTCCCCATCTTTTCTAAATTACTAGCAGAAATTAAGGCGTTGGGAACGTTTCTGAACCCTCAATCCCCCAAAATTCTACTACTTCAGGATACCTGTGACCTTCAGGACAGAAGACATCAAAAGCCGCCCTCTCGTACTCCTCGTTAACATAGCTCAAGTCAAACGTCTTTCTCTGTGCCTTAACATCGGCTGGATCATCCCCAGCGTAACAGGTTGCTTCTCTCATCATCGTCCCGCTAGCACTGCCATCGGTCTCAAGATGAGCAACTGTTGCAGCTAGGCGAGGAAGCACTACCACGTACCAGCCCCACATAGTATCATCAGCCGCTGCCCGCTCAAAACTTGGGCATTGCCCTTCCGCTGAAATAATGCTATGCATGAGCTCGCAATCAGGTCCGATTCCCAAGATAAGCCTGTAAGCCCATTCCGGGTCAGCGATGGTATTATCTACTGCGTCCCAATCAGCGTGGTGTGCCCATCCAGTGACAGCCACATGACCTCCACCAATCATCGGCCAGATCATACCTACTGCATCTGTGCCAGTAAGGTCAACTGAACGAAATTGTGATGACGCAGTCGGTGTAACCGCAGCGCCGCCATACGCGGTCACTTTTGCCACACTTGCGTCGTCAGGATTATTCAACACTACCACAGAACGAATCCCAAGGTCATTAACAATTTCCTTAACCTCATCCGCTCTTAATCGATGCGGCATAAGGCGGAGTCTCTCTAAGATGGCAGTTGTGAACACCTCATTACCATCAGCAGTAGTACTTTCTTCCGTCGGACCATACCAAGCAACGCCGTCATAGTAAGCAGGCACAATCATGTCATCAGGCAGCTTGCTGGAGTGCGCCTCAAAAAATGCGACGTACTTTTTGCTGTCCTTGATGTTGGTGTCGCAAATAGTGTCCTCTGAGTCCTGAAAGATGCCCGAAAGCTTAGGCGCTACCATTGCAAGCAGGAATCCCATGATCATAAGCACCACAAGAATCTCAAGCAAGGTAAAACCGCTTTCATTCCCGAACATTTTTCTCATTTTCTTTATCATTTTCTTTCACCTCCTCTCATTTTTAGATTTTCCCATCTTGCAGAACCGCTCACCCTCAGAGCCATTGCCTGCCCTATAAAAGCTCTCTTCCAGCGCCTTGCTGCGACAGAGAGACTGTTATACACATCAAATCTTTTTAGCTTTATCATCATAAGTTAGGCAATTCTAACATACTGATTTTTCTTGTCAAGTCTTTTTTTATTTTTTTTCATTTTAGTAATTTGACAAGTGTTCCTTGCTGTAGTATATTTTTCTTTGAAAGGAGATTAGAGTTATGAACTTAGCCTTAAAAAAACAACAGTTTATAGTAGATAAAAGCGGACAACCTAAATCTGTAATATTAGATCTGGTTGAATATAATAAACTTCTTAAGTTTATTGAAGATTTAGAGGATAGCCTGGATTTGAAACATGCCGTTGAAACAAACACAGGTTTTACTTCGCATAATGAACTTCT
>JAUWOV010000059.1 GCA_030611945.1 bacterium
CTTCGCTTGTCTGAATCCGTTTCCCAACTCCGTCGTAAATATAACCGTCAGAAGTCCCATCTGCATAATCTATCCCTACCAATCGGTTCTCATAATCCCAGCTATAATCTATTGCTCCTTGAGTGTCATCTTTTCTTACTAGATTTCCGTTATCGTCATAATCATAAATTGTGTCATTTGCTGTCAATAACTGATTTTCTTCATTATAAGCATAATTGATAATTTCTTCCTGAGGCGCTGTGCCCGTTTTGTATGTCACTTTGAAATTGTCAAACCGTGAATATGCAACTCGTTTCCCATGAACAAACAACCCGACTTTGCCTTCTTCTGTTGCAGGATACGCAAACTCAACCTTCTTTACCCAGTTACCATTCTCTTTCGCATATAACTCAGCCTTCCCATCCTCTACCTTTACCTTCACCTGTTTACTGAACACATGCTTCTTCGTTTCTTCCGTAAACACCGTATCCTCTACAAGTTCCTCTCCCTCATAATGTCCAAGCACATAACTGACTTCTCTCTCTATTCTCCAATGATACACCCATCTCCAGTATGTCTTTTTAACCGGATATCTTACCAATCTCGTCCATCTCCAGAATTTTACCTTCTTCCATTTCCATATAATAACTGTTCTTTTTACTTTCTTCTTCTCGCAATATCTTTTTAACTCTCCTTTTACTCCAGCAATCTTTCTTGTCTCTGCGCCCTGATAACTTATTCCTACCAACTGAGCTCTTTTATATCTCAAAAATATTCTGTTTAAATCAACTTCCGCCTCAAAATTCCCAATATTATCTTCACTGTTATATAAAACCTCTCCCTTGTTCCTTGCCCAGCCAAACAGCCATCTTCTTCCTGCAATCCTCCACTTACCATCTTTTATCTGCCAGTTTTCTCCCAACTTTCTTCTGTTAAAATTGTCTTCAAATACCTTTTCTTCTAAATCACCGGGAACTAATTTCGTTAGCTTTAACCTGTTCCCTACATTGTCAAATTCGTAGGTATTGGAATAAAGAATATTTCCCTGCGAATTATACTTTGCTTCTTTTGTCAGTCTGTTCAAATCATCATATTCGTATTCAACATAACTTCCATCTGCAAGCATTACCTTATCCCTCATTCCTGATAAATTGTAGTCATATCCAAATGATGAGATTTTATCTCCTGTATTTTTCTTATTTGTGAGGTTTAAGAGCCTGTTCAGATTGTCAAACTGATAGTTTACTTGCGTGTTATTAGGCAAACTCATATTGGTTAGATTGGAGACTGTATCGTATGAATAGTTTGTTATTTTACCGTCCGGGGCTGTGAGAGAGATGAGTCTGTTTAATTCATCATATGCATATTGAGTTACGCCTTCGTCCTGGTCTGTCATAGATGTTCTATTGCCGACTTTATCGTAATTGTAACGGACAGGGGCAAGCCCTGTCCCTACAGAGACTATACGATTGAGATTGTCATATTCATAGGTTATTGTGTCTGTAGTGTCTGTCACTGACGTTCTTCTGCCAAGCTTGTCGTAGGTAAACACAATCTGTTTCCCGTCCGCGTATGTTATCTTTATAAGCCTGTTATTCTCATCATATTCATATATTGTTGTGTTTCCCTTTGCGTCTGTCATAGAAACTCTGTTGCCTGTTCCGTCATAGCTATATATTGTCTCTTTGCTTGATGGAGTTATTACTTTTACTAATCTGTTCAGACTGTCATATACGTATGTTGTTACATTCCCTTTTGCATCTTCTACTGATACCCTGTTGCCTTCTGTGTCATATCCGTATGTTGTCCTATTCTGCAATGCGTCTATCACTTCCAATAATTTGTTTGCAGGATCGTAGGTGTAGTTTGCTATTCTGTTTAATGGATCTGTAACAGAAGTTCTGTTGCCTGCTTTGTCATATGCGTATCTAATTGTTGAATTATCGGGATATGTGATTTGTGTGAGCCTGCTCAGAATGTCATATGTATATTCTGTCTCATTTCCCTTTGCATCTGTGAGTTTTGTACAATTGCCAAGCGTATCATACTCAAACTGTGTCTCATTATTTAACGAGTCTATTACTTTAACCAGATTTCCATAGCTGCCGTATTCATACTGCGTTATATGCTCATTCGCGTCTGTGGTTGAAAGCAAGTTGCCTGATAAGTTATATATATAATTTGTTGCGTCTCCATTGGCGTTTTCCATTTGAATGAGATTGCCTCTTTCATCATAACCGTATGTTGTTGCCTGACTTAATGTGTCTGTGATTGACGCGCACATATCAAAGTTTTCTTCATATGCGAATACAGTTTCATGACCTTTTGGATCTATTATCTTTGTGAGATTACCCATGTCGTCATACTCAAAAAGTGTGGTGTTTCCATTTGCGTCTGTTGACGATGTCCTATTTATATTCTCGTCCCACGTCCAGCTTCTCTCGTTTCCTTCTGAATCGCTTATCTTTGTTACTACTCCATAATTGTTGTACTCATAAATACTTGAATTGCCTTTGGAATCCGTAAGTATTGTTTTGCTGTTTTCCGGATCATAACTCAGGGTTTCCTTATTTATATCATTGTCATATGAGAAACTTAGACATCTGTCGTTCTCTGTATCGTAAATGAAATGAGAACCATTTCCTTCAGGATCGGCGATTGTGATTAGATTATGCTCTTCGTCATAACTGTATGTCGTAATGCTCCCATCTTGGTCTGTAACTGAAGTTAAGTTTCCATCCGTATCATAATCATACGCAACTGTCCTTCCCTCTGAGTCTGCGACTTGAGAGATTCTGTTGTCTGCGTTGTAGGATATTGCAAGGCTCTTTCCTGACGAATCTGTTATCTGGGTTAATAAATCTCCTGTATACGAGAGTGTCTGTGTATTATTATTTCTGTCTGCTATACTTGTAAGTTTCCCATTTAAATCAAAGTTGTATTTTGTCCCATGTTTTTTTGTAAGAGTATATGTATCGTCTGTATTCTTTACTAAAACACTATATTCTCCAGCAGGCGAATGATATGTCCCATCTTCATTTTTTACATAGAATGTCCTTGCCCCTTCTCCATTCCTTAATCTAACATAGAGCTCTTTATGCTCGTTATATTCCAAAAACACATTATAGCTATGTGTCCATCCATATCCTGATACAGCGTTATAGTCATCTCTGCTGTTGTATGTTCTTGTAAATTGTAAAGGCAAGCCCTTTGCTGGAATTGATATGTCCCGATTAATGGAATACATGTTGCCGTTTATTATGTTAATTGGTTCTTCAGTGTCTCTATTTTTATCTTTTTTGGAATGACCCATCTCTTCTGACATTTTTGCTTTTGGAATAAATAAAATTTTAGGAAACTCAGCAAGATCAATTCCATAATAATGCCTTCCCGCCCAGGGTGGTTTTAGTGGCGATAAATCTTCCACACTAAGAGAAGGCTCAAATGAAAAAGCTTTAGCAGATGTTCCAAAATTAGAAATTGGAATGCTGCTCCAAACCATATATTTATGAGTATCGTCTATAGTCTTTAATGTTCCCACCCCACCTACTGTTTTATTTACTATGCTACCTATCTGCTTCCAACTAGTATAACCACCCCAAGCATTTTCACTTACAACTTCTGCTAGCATCCATGCTTTTTCTATCTCAGATGGAGCATATCCTATCGCTGCCTCCGAAAGATTATAAACCACCTCTCCTTTATTATATCTTGCTCGCAACTGCCATTGCGATTGCCATCCACACCCAAAATCTACCATAAAATGAAAAGGCCAATTAAGATTCGGTCCACTACCGCCAGGCCACGAATCAACAAGACTCTCCCAATGGCTCTCAAACTCCCCTTCAGTATTCCAGCCACTACCATAGCTACACCAACGAACATAAGGTGGATCAAGACACGTTATCCAACTATAATTACAAGACATATTTTGTATAGTAGAAGCATTAACAACTATCGGGTTCACCATTAACGTAGCATTCCCGCTTCCCGTTCCAGAAGCTAACAAACTTACTGCTGAACACAAAAACAAAAGTGAAATTAAAAATAATGTGAATACATTCTTTTTAATAGTTTTTTCCCTTCCCAATCTTCTCAATCTAATTCTAACCGGCATTTATCTATCTCCTTTTGTAGTTTTTAAATCATCCCGGGGAACAGGCCTTTTCTGCCCAGAGCCCCTCTTTGTTTCATCAGTCCTTTAAGCATTTTTCTTGATGCGATAAAATTCTTTATAAGCAGGTTAACATCCTGAATACTTGTTCCGCTGCCTTGAGATATACGTTTTCGTCTTTGTCCGTTAATTATCTCTATGCTCTTTCTCTCCTCTTTTGTCATTGAATTAATAATCGCTTCCTGTTTCTTTATACTTCCCTCATCAACCTTTAAATTTTTAAATTGACCCTGCGCAGGAAGCATTTGTAGAATTTCCTGCATTGAGCCGAGTTTTCTCATTTGCTTAAGCTGGGCAAGAAAATCCTCCAGAGTTAAGGTTTCTTTTCTTATTTTCTTCTCAAGTTCTTTTTCCTGTTCAGCTTTATCTTTGAATTCCGCCTTATCAATTAAGCTAAGGATATCCCCCATTCCCAGTATTCTGGATGCCATTCTATCCGGATAAAATAATTCTAAATTATCTAGTTTCTCGCCATTTCCAATAAATTTCACAGGCTTACCTGTAACAGCGCATATAGATATTGCTGCGCCGCCTCTAGCATCTCCATCCATTTTTGTAAGAATTACGCCATCTATTCCCAGAATATCCTGATATTCCCTTGCTATTTTCACTGCGTCCTGGCCTGTCATAGCGTCTGCTACAAGTAGAACCTCATGCGCTTTTGTAGCTTTTTTCATATCTACTAGCTCTTTCATTAGAGTCTGGTCAATATGAAGCCTTCCTGCCGTATCAATAATAACGATATCCTTGTTCTCTTTGGATGCAAGCTTAACGGAATCAGCTGCAATCTTTACAGGATTCTTGTGCCCTGAAAAAACAGGTATATTCAACTGGCTTCCAAGAACTTCCAGCTGTTTTACCGCAGCAGGCCTATATATATCTGCGGCTGTTAAAGAGCACTGATAATTCTGTTTTGCGAAATATTTTGCAAGTTTACCAACTGTTGTGGTTTTTCCTCCTCCTTGCAAACCAACTACCATTACAACCGTAGGCTGTCCTTTTGCCATATTTATGCTGCAAGCTGATTTGCCTAAAAGACTGATTAGTTCTTCATGTACTACTTTTATAACCTGCTGCCCTGGCTGAAGACTTCCAAGTACTTGTTGCCCAACTGCTTTTTCACTAATATTTCCAATAAACTCTTTAACAACCTTATAATTAACATCAGCTTCCAGAAGAACCAGTTGTACCTCCCGTAATGCAGCCTTTATGTTATCATCTGTAAGCCTGCCCGGCTTTCTAAGATTGCGAAATATGTTCTGAAACTTTTCTGATATTACTTCAAACATTACTACCCTCTTTACCCCTTAATCCTTCAATCGCTTTCTCTATATCAGGCGCTTTAAAAATAGCTGTTCCGGCGACCAGTATGTTTGCTCCTGCTTTTACAACATCTGCTGCTGTGGTTTCGTCTATCCCGCCATCTACTTCTATATCAATAGCTAAGCTTGCATTATCTATCATTTGTTTAAGCTCTTTTATCTTTGGCAGAACAGATCTGATGAATTTCTGCCCGCCAAATCCCGGATTAACAGTCATAAGCAGAACCATATCAACCTGTTTCAGAACATGTTCTATGCGCGCAATAGATGTAGAAGGGTTAAGCGAAACTCCGACTGTTTTAGAGAATTTTCGTATATGAGCAAGAGTTTTCTGTAAATTCGCACACGCTTCAACATGAACGGTTATAATATCTGCGCCTGCTTCCGCAAAAGCACCTATATATTTGTCTGGATTTTCAATCATTAAATGCACGTCAAGCGGAATGCTAATCTTGCTTCTTATGGATTTTACTACTACTGGCCCTATTGTTATATTAGGGACAAAATGTCCGTCCATAATGTCAATATGTATAAGATCCGCTCCTGCCTTCTCAGCCCTATACACCTCTTGCTCAAGCTTTGAAAAATCCGCAGAAAGGATTGAAGGCGCTATTTTTATCATTGGTCCAAATTTCTCCTAAATTAGTTCCACCTTTTTAGCACATTTTAGTTTATGTTTCAAGAAATTCACCTAACAAAGCAGAACCCCTTCTTAACAGAATGACCTCTGATAAATTCTTCAAAAGATAATTTTCTACTACCATCAAGCTGCACATCCATAATCAAGAGCTGTCCCTTGCCTGTGCCTACCAGCCCGCCTTTATTCTTCAATATATCTAATAAAACACCTGTTTTCTCCTTGCTGCATGCGGATTCATCAAAAATTTCTGTTTTGAGTATTTTTAGCATTCTCTTTTTGCCAGATATGTTTAGGAATGTGTAAGAACCAGGCCATGGATTCATAGCTCTTGTCATATTATTAATTTCTTCCGCAGATCTGATCCAATCTATAAGGCCGTCAGATTTTTTAAGCATTGGAGCATATGTTGCCTCTGCATGATTTTGAGAAATTCCGGAACAAGTTTCTTGTTCTATTTGCGCTATGGCTTCAACTAATAATTTTGCCGATAATTTGCTTAATCTATTATGGAGGGTTTCCATGTTGTCTGACGGACTGATTGTTATTTTCTCTTGCAGCAAAATGTCGCCGGTGTCCATTCCTTCATTCATGAACATTATTGTTACGCCTGTTTGTTTCTCGTTATTAAGCAATGCTCTCTGTATTGGAGCAGCGCCTCTATATTTTGGCAACAAAGACGCATGCGCATTTATACAGCCCAAACGCGGAATATCCAGAATTTGTTTAGGGAGTATCTTGCCATAAGCTACTACAACTATGAGATCAGGACTGAGCGCCTGAATGTTCTTTACTAATACATCTGTTATTGTCTCTGGCTGAAGAATCTTAATATTGTGCTTTTGGGCGAATAATTTTACAGGAGGAGCTATCACTCCTTTTCCTCTGCCTTTTGGTCTGTCAGGCTGTGTAACAACACATATCATATTATGTCTAGCTTGTATAAGCGCTTTAAGACTAGGCAGGGCAAAATCAGGGGTTCCCATAAAGACTAAATTCTTAATTTTCAATTTCTAAATATCTTCTTTTCCCTCTTTTTCCAAGAGAGGGTCAGGGTGAGTTGATTTTTTATCAGACGATGCAATATTCTCCAGCTTACTTGTGAACTTCTCTAGTCTTCGCTCTGCAGATTCATAGGAGGATTTTGAGTGAACCAGATGAGTGCCTATCTTTGAAAATTCCTCATAAAACCTTGCCAGGTCACCGTGCAATCGCGCAAGATTGCTTATTATGGTTTGCGCGCTTTTTTCTATCCTCATGCCTCTTAACCCAAGCAGAATTGCCTGCAAATATGCATAGAAGCTGTTTGGAGATACAGGAATTACTTTTTTGCGCAAAGCGTAGCTGCAAATACTTTTTTCTTCTCCAAGATTATCATCCTTTATTATAGTTTCATAATATACATTCTCCGCGGGAATATACATAAAAGCAAAATCAAATGTGCCTTCGTCGGGCAGTATGTATTTTGATGCAATGCTGTCAATATGCTTTTTAATATCATTCACAAATGCCTTTCTTATCTGTAATTTCTCTATGTCGTCTTCTGCGCCAATTAGTCTCTTAAAATTTTCCAAAGGGAATTTTGCGTCAATCGGCACCATTTGATGAGCTAATTTAATAACAGCATCAACCCGCTGACCATTCTTGAAAGTGTGCTGAAGTTCATAATGCTCCGGGGACATAATCTGAGAGAGTAGATCTCCTAACAAGAACTCGCCAAAGCCTCCTCTTAATTTTGGCGCCCTGAGTATTTCCTGCAAAGACGATATATCTTTTCCAATATCATATATCCTTTTATTTGCCTCCGCTAATTGCGTAAGCCGATTCTGCACATCTCCAACCACCTTAGTTGTGCCTTCCAGTTTATCAGAAAAGCTCTTGTTGGCAGTTTCCAACATTTTTATATTGTTCTGCAGTTGTGTGCTTATCTGACCAACTATCAGGGACATCTGCTGATTGAGAACCTGACTATTATCTGAGAGACTTTTACTAACTTGTTCTCTTAGATTATTTATCTCCTGATGTATAAGTGTGTCGGACGACTGCCTTCTATCTTTAAACAAAAGAGCTAATATCAGAAGAAACAGAAAAATAAATATAATATAACCTGACATACCCGCAAAGTAAGTATTCATTGAACTCCGTTACACAAAAATCCAAAATTCTAAATTTTTAGGATTAAGTAAAAACACATCATATATAAACTTCATTCTTAGAGCGAAGCGTCTTAATCCTGTTTTGCTTTGTGCAAGTTATCATTTAATACAGGCAAACTCAAGAGAATTGTCAACCACATTTAGAAATGTGCCAAATAGGACATTATCATTTGTGTATTACAATTTTCGCTTATGAATGAAATAAATTAGGCAATAAAATCAACAATCTGATATAATAATAGAAATAGCATCTATATATTCTTGCGAAAAGAGAGGAATAAGGTAATGAGAAAATACAACAATAGTTCTGTTGTTGAAAAAATTGCGGTTGAAAGATCAGGAAAGAGAATTCAATATCATCCTACTGAAAAAACAAAGGTTGTTGAGGTTGAAAATTTTCCCGCGCTTGGTAAATTGACAGCGATTCGCTTTATTGAATGGCTCTTGTTAAATCCAGGTGGTGTAATCTCCCTTCCAACGGGGAAAACTCCTGAATATTTTATCAAGTGGGTAACATACTTCTTGCAGAATTGGAACAAAAAAGACATCAAAAAAGAACTTAGTGAATGGGGTCTGATTGTAAAAGACAAACCTGAAATATCTTCTTTTGCCTTTGTTCAAATTGACGAATTTTATCCAATGAATCCTGAACATAAAAATAGCTTTGCGGACTATATAAAAAAATTTTATTTTAAAGGTTTTGGTCTTGATCCGAAAAAAGCGCTGCTTATGGATACATGGAAAATTGGCGCTCCATTCGGCAAAAATCTTGGCTGGATATTTCCCGAAAATAAAGTTGACCTTTCACTGCAATATCGAAAATCTTCAAATGAACGGGAAGAATTGCAATGTAAAGCATTATGCGACATAGCTCAATTTGCCATGGAATATGAGGAAAAGATTGAACAGTTAGGGGGAATTGGGTTCTTTCTTGGCGGAATAGGTCCTGACGGGCATATAGGTTTTAATATAAAAGGTTCAGACCATTTTAGCACAACACGGCTAGCTCACATAAATTATGAGACAGCAGCTGTAGCTGCTACTGACCTTGGAGGGATTGAAACTGCCAGGAATAAAGCAGTTATTACTATAGGGCTGGACACGATTACAAAAAACGATTCTACAACAGCTATTATTATTGCTGCTGGTGAGAGCAAAGCAAAAGTAATTAGGAACGCAATAGAAGAGCGGCCATTAATTCTTTATCCTGCAACAGTATTACAAAAATTACCAGCAGCACGGTTTTATCTTACCAAAGGCGCAGCAAAACAGCTTATTGAGAGAAAATATGAACACTTGAAATTAATGCCGAAAATTCCTTACAATTCTATTTCAAGAACACTGGTTAATATTGCTTATACGAATAGAAAGAGGTTAACTGAATTAACAAATAAAGAATTAGAAAAAGATAGAATTGGAAATTTACTGCTTAACAAAAAAATTAATCTTAAAAAACTGTCGCAGAAACTGTCCGAAGATTTAAAATATGGAATTGAAAAAGGAGCAGAAGATCTTGATGGCTTAATTTTTTTACATACAGCGCCTCATCATGATGATATTATGCTTGGATATCTTCCCAGTGTTTTACATCTAGTTAGAAAACCAAAGAATTCTCATTATTTCGCGACAATGACCAGCGGATTCACGTCCGTATCTAATTCATATTTACTTGCTCAACTTAAAAATTTAGAAGAATTCATAAAGAAGGATTTATTTCCAAATGAGATAAACAAAAAACAGTATTTTTCTATAAAAAATGTAAATGCCCGAAATAGAGATATCTATAGTTATCTTGACGGAATTGCAAACGATAGCACACATATGCAAAAAGAAGCGGAAGCAAGAAGGATGATGAGAAATATAGTAGAACTTATCGGCAATTATGATAAGCGAGCTGTGGAACAAAAAATTCAGGATGTGCAAAATTATCTGTCAAGTGCATATCCCGGGAAAAAAGATATTCCTGTCGTCCAAAAACTAAAAGGCATGATTAGGGAGTGGGAAGAAGAACTTTTGTGGGCACATCTCGGATTTAATTGTTCCTACATTTTTCATTTGCGACTTGGTTTTTATAGCGGCGACCTCTTTACTCCGAAACCGAAGTGGTCAACAGATATTGAGCCTACGCTTTCTCTGCTAAGAAAAATTAATCCCGATATCCTTACTGTGGCACTTGATCCGGAAGGAACGGGTCCTGACACTCATTATAAAGTTCTTCAAATAATATCTGAGGCGGTAAAAGTTTTCCTTGAAGAAAATCCAGATAAAAAGTTAAAGATATGGGGATACAGAAATATATGGTATCGTTTCCATCCTTCAGAGGCTGACATTTTTGTTCCCGTTTCAATGAATTCACTAGCAATTATGAAGAAAGCTTTTAACATCTGTTTTGGCTCGCAGAAAACAGCATCTTTCCCGAGTTATGAATATGATGGACCTTTTTGTGATTTAGCACAGAAAATAATGGCAGAGCAGTATTCAGTCATCAAAACATGCTTAGGAAGAGATTTCTTTTATATGAACAATCTCCCTATGCTTCGCGCAACACGCGGTTTTGTTTTTCTTAGATGTATGGATGCCGAAGAATTCTTAAGAGAAGCGCTTTCCACAAAAGAACTTACGGAAGGGAAGGTTAGAAACCCATCATGATATTTGTTACTGTAGCCATGGATTATGCTCTCTTCAACCTCTCCCCCAACTCTACAGACAGGACCTATGGAAGAGCCTTCTCTTAGCTTTGTTCCAAAAGATGCCTTTCCCACTGATTTCCAGATTAACTTCATCATGTTGCATGAGATGAAAGGTAGCACATCGTAACGCAACCCAACAAGTCTCAGCATCATTGCTTGAAATAATAATCCCAACATTCATTCTACTTAATTATCTATAAGTGATAATCTCCAGCAGCCTCTGGCTGATATAAGATATCTTCAACTTTCAACTTCGTCAATCCTACTGGCACCTTCCACTTAATAATGTCTCCAGCTTTATAACCAAGCAATGCAGTGCCAATTGGTGCTAAAATCGAAATTTTGCCTTGGTTGACGTTAGCGTTATCAGGAAAAACTACCTGGTAAATCATTTCTTCTTGAGTAT
>JAUWOV010000043.1 GCA_030611945.1 bacterium
GGAGATATTCTATCATTGTCCCGCGGTCAGCAAGACTCGGATGATATAGTTCGCAATCTAGAAAAAAGAGAAATTAGTTTATTGTTTGTTATTGGAGGCGATGGCACACTAAGAGGAGCTTCAGATATAGTTAAAGCGATAAAGAAGAGAAATCTGAAAATTGGGGTAATTGGAGTTCCAAAGACAATTGATAATGATATCTGCGCAGTAGAGCAGTCCTTTGGCTTTTCAACAGCTGTTGAAGCATCGCGCTCAGCAATTTGCGGAGCACACGAAGAAGCCAAAGCAGCATGGAACGGTGTTGGATTAGTTAAACTGATGGGCAGGGATTCCGGGTTCATTGCTGCTTATGCTACGCTGGCAAACAGTGATGTAAATTTCTGTTTTATCCCGGAAGTGCCTCTTGTTTTAAAAGAAGAAAACGGATTTTTGCGTCTGCTTGAGAAACGGATGGACAGGAAGCATCATGCCCTTATTGTAATAGCTGAAGGAGCTGGACAGGATTTGATGCAAGAAGACCCTTGTCAAAAAAGAGATGCTTCAGGCAACATTGTGCACAAGGATATAGGAGGATTCTTAAAGAAAGAAATTACCGAATATTTCAAGAAGAAGAAAAAGCCGTTGATTTTAAAATACATAGATCCCAGCTACATAATCCGAAGCATACCCGCCAATTCCCATGATTCGGCATTCTGCCTGATGCTTGGACAAAATGCTGTGCATGCCGGGATGTCAGGCCGAACAAATATGGTAATAGGCTACTGGAACCAATACTTTGTGCATATTCCCATATCACTGGCTATCTTGAAGAAGAAAAAAGTTGACCCAAACGGTCATTTATGGCAGACTGTTTTGGAAACGACTGGTCAGGTATAATTCAAGCATTATATGCTTATCTCCATTTATAAACAAAAACTTTAGGAAAGCTTATGAAAGAGTGTAATGTTCAAGAGAATAAGTTAAAATGCAACTGCACTTATGAACCGTGCAGTAAAAAAGGCGTTTGCTGCGAATGTATCGTCTATCATCGGCAAATGGGAGAATTTCCTGCCTGCTTCTTTCCGGATGATATTGAGAAAACGTATGATAGAAGCATTAAAAAATTTATAGAAGTTTATCAAGAAAGAGGAAAGTGGTGGTAAAAACAGTCCGCGGAACAAGTGATATACTGCCTTTTGATATAGATACCTGGCAGGCATTAGAACTTGTTTCCAGAAATCTGCTGGAAACATATGATTACAGAGAGATCCGCACTCCTATATTTGAACAAGCCGGACTCTTTCAAAAAAGTGTTGGGGAATCTACGGACATTGTAAGCAAAGAAATGTATGTATTCTCTGACAAAAAGGGCAGGGAACTCGCTCTTAGACCTGAGGGAACCGCCTCAATCGCGCGCTCATTTATTGAGCACAATATGAATACGCAGACTTTACCTGTAAAGTTATACTATATTGGGCCGTTTTTTAGATATGAAAGACCGCAGGCAGGCAGAACAAGACAATTCCATCAGATCGGAGCGGAAGCAATCGGCATTGAAGATGCGGGGCTGGATGCAGAGATAATTGATATTGCAGTGCAAATTCCATCCAAAATGGGCATTAAAAACCTAAAAGTAATGCTAAACAGCATTGGCTGTGAGGAATGCAGGGCAAAGTATGTAAAACAGCTTCTAGAACATCTTAAAAGTAGAATTAAAAAGCTGTGTGCGGACTGCAATCGTAGATATTCTGCCAATCCATTAAGAATTCTGGACTGCAAAAAATCCGAATGTATTCAACTCGTAAAAGACGGACCTACTATCACAGAAAATTTATGCGCCAAATGCAGGAATAAACTTGAGACAGTGGAGAAACATATAAAGAGTTTGAATATTGATTATCAAATACAGCCTTATCTTGTTCGCGGTCTTGATTATTATACAGGTGTTATCTTTGAGATTATTCATTCTCAGTTGGGCGCGCAGAACGTGGTTGCTGCCGGAGGAAGATATGATAACTTGATTGAGCAGATGGGCGGTAAATCAACTCCTGCTGTCGGATTTGCGGCAGGAATTGAGAGAATGATAATGCTGTTAGCGAATAAAGACTTCTCGAACAACTCAGTATACTTAGCGTATCTTGACTTTCCTATGGATAAAAAGGTATTTGCATTCCTTGCTGGATTGAGACAAAATGGAATACATACCAAAACAACTTATCAGAAAAAAACACTTAAAAACCAGTTGAAAACAGCTGCAAAGTTGGGTTGCAAATTCAGTCTGATTTTAGGCGTCAATGAACTATCCAAAGGCACTGTCATTCTACGCGATATGAAAACAAGTACACAGGAAGAGATTAAGCTGGATAATGCAGTATCAATCATAAAGAAGAAATTCCCCCTTTGAAGGGGGATTCAGGGGGATGTAAATGACGCAAACTAATCTATGGAAAAGGACTCATCTCTGCGGACATGTGAGCAAGAAAGATGTTGGACAGCGGGTTGTTGTAATGGGATGGACGAGAAAATTACGCGACCATGGTGGTGTGCTGTTTATTGATCTTGCGGATAGAGAGGGAATTGTGCAGATCGTATGCAACTCTGAGGTAAATGCAGAGACACACAAGATAGCAAGCAGTATAAGGAATGAATGGGTTATTGCTGTAAGCGGAGAAGTAAAGAATAGAACTTCCGATACAATTAATCTCGGTATTCCAACCGGAGAAATAGAGATATTCGCAGAAAAGATAGAGATATTTTCCAAGTCAAAAGCGCTGCCGTTTGAAATTGCGAATAATATAGACACAGCAGAGGATATAAGACTAAAATACAGGTATCTTGATTTGCGCCGGTCGGATATGTTGAGAAATTTGATTATAAGACATAAAACATGTAAGGCAACAAGGGATTACCTGTCAGAAGAGGGATTTATAGAAATAGAAACACCTATACTTACAAAAAGCACTCCTGAAGGGGCAAGGGATTATCTTGTTCCAAGCCGCGTTAGTCCGGGTAAATTTTTCGCTTTGCCGCAATCCCCTCAGGTCTTTAAACAGATTCTAATGGTTTCCGGAGTGGATAAGTATTTCCAAATCGCAAAATGCTTTAGAGATGAAGATCTTCGGGCTGATAGACAGCCTGAATTCACTCAAATAGACTTGGAAATGTCATTTGTGGATGAAGAAGATATCTATAAACTAACAGAAGGTCTAGTATCTCGTATTTTTAGCGAAGTTTTGAATAGGAAAATAAAAACGCCCTTTAAAAGATTTACATACAAGGATGCAATGGACACATATGGAACTGACAAGCCCGACATTCGGTTCGGGCTTGAGTTTGTAGACCTTGGAGACGTTTTTAAGAATACATCATTTAACGTGTTTAAAAAGGTTATTGAGAACGGAGGTCAGATAAAAGCAATAAACCTTAAAAACGGGACCAAATTCTCTTTAAAAGAAATAGAGAATCTCACTTCAATCGCATGCGCAGGCGGCGCAAAGGGAATGGCATGGATAAGGGTTGAGGAAGACGGAATGAAATCTCCTATAATTAAGTTTTTTAAAGAAGACGAAATTGATCTGCTTGCAAAGAAAATGCAGGTGAGAGCTGGGGATCTACTTGTATTTGTTGGTGATACTCCGGAAATTGTTGCTAATTCATTAAGAGATGTGAGAAACTATCTTGGGAAAAAAATGGGTCTTATAGATGAAAACAAGTTTGAATTTGTCTGGGTTACGGATTACCCGTTATTAAAATGGAATGAGGAAGAGGGAAGGTTTCAGTCAGAACATCATCCCTTTACAGCACCCAGAGAAGAAGATATTCCATTGCTTGATACTGCTCCTGAGAGAATAATGTCCAGGTCATATGACCTGGTATTAAACGGAGTTGAAATATGCAGCGGCAGCATAAGAATTCATTCCAGAGAGATACAGGAAAAGGTTTTCAAGCTTTTGAAAATGGATAGGGGAGAGGCAGAAAAAAGATTTGGTCATTTGCTTGAAGCGTTTGATTATGGAGTTCCTCCGCATGGAGGCATTGCTCCCGGACTTGACAGGCTTATAATGCTTATGACAGGAAGTAAATCAATTAGAGATGTGATTGCATTTCCTAAAACCCAAAAAGCTGCTTCTCTCATGGATGACTCTCCATCAGAGGTGGCTGAAAATCAACTGAAGGAATTACACATTAAGCTGGATATATGATATGAGAAACATGAAAAAAGCAATCTGCAATATACTGAAGAACAAGAAGAAAATAATATATCGCTGGCTGCTTGGAATAATTATATATCTTTCTCTTGTCTGTCCTTTGCTCCCGACTATTACAAATATTTTATCTCCAACAGACCTTTCCCGGGCTGAATTGTTTAAACAGATTGCCGGAATCAGTATATTTTTTCTTGTGATAATATTCATTATGGATGTATACATCAACAGGTTTCTTGGGCATTTATTCTCCAGTATCAGCTCTCTTGCAATCATCAGTTTAGTTACTATTGGTTTTGTATCCATAAGCAGGACTATTTTAAGCTTTTCTATATCTCCTTATCTAATTCCAACAGCTGCAGTGGCAATTGTAATAGCTGTCCTGCTTAATATTAAAACAGCCTTTATTGTGAACCTAATACTCAGCATATTTGTTGGAATAGCTACCGGATATAAACTTGATTATTTCTTTGTTGCAATGGTTGGCGGAATAACTGCCGTACTTTGCAGCACTCAGACCAAGCGCCGAATTGATATAATAAAAATTGGTTTTATAGTCAGCTTAGTAAATGTAGCAACAATAATAAGCATAGATCTACATAAGGGAATGATTCTTGGCATGATGTTTGATCATATTAAATGGGGCTTTGCTAACGGTCTTCTCTCGTCATTCATTGCTGCAGGGCTTCTGCCAATACTGGAACACTCATTTAATGTTCCAACTGACGCAAAACTGATGGAATTACTTGATCTTAATCAGCCTGTGCTTAAACAGCTTTCCAAGGAAGCGCCCGGCACATATCAAAGCTGTCTTGCTGTTGGAACTCTTGCGGAAGCTGCTGGTGACAGCATAAAGGCAAACTCTTTGCTTGCTAAAGTCGCATCTTACTACCACGACATAGGGAAAATTAAAAAGGCTTCATATTTTATTGAAAACCAAATTCAGAACAAAAATATACATAATAAAATAACTCCGATTATGAGCAATCTCATATTGATATCTCATGTAAAAGACGGTGTTAAAGCCGCAAGAGAGGCAAAATTGCCCAAACTTATAATTGATATTATTGGACAGCATCATGGCACAACATTGACCTCTTTTTTCTTTCAGCGCGCATTGGAAAACGATAATCATAACTCTGTAAAAGAAGAAAATTTTCGCTATCCAGGCCCAAAACCACAGACAAAGGAAGCTGCAATTGTAATGCTTGCAGACTCTGTAGAAGCTGCTTCCAGAACATTAAAAGATCCGACTTCAACCAGAATTAAGACTATGGTTGAAAAAATCATAAACAGCAAATTTAGCGACCATCAGCTTGATGAAAGCACTTTGACACTAAAAGATCTGAGCAGGATTGCCAACAGCTTTACACATATCTTGATAAGTATGTTTCATACAAGAATTGAATACCCTGATGACACAACTGGAAGTAATGAAAGTAGAAATAATCAATCTTCAAAAAAAGATAAAAATAAATAACAGTCTGATTAGAAAAGCTATTTTACACACTCTAAAAAGCGAAAAGTGTTCTCAAAATACTCACGTCAGCGTGGCTATTGTAGCGGATTCTAAGATAAAAGAGCTTAATATGACATATAGAAAAAAATGTTCTGCTACCGATGTTCTGGCATTTCCATTGCAAGAAAAAGAGTTCCAACAAATATGCAAAGGCGTACTTGGAGAGATCGTAATATCCGCAGAAACAGCTGAGATACAGGCAAAAAACATGGATATCACTTTTGATGAGGAAATGATACGTCTATCAATACACGGAACATTACACCTGCTTTCCTATACAGATACATCTATACATGATGCAAGAAAGATGACAATCCGCCAGGAACAGCTGGTAAGAGAACTAATATGAAACAGAGAAGAAGTTTATTAGAGAGTTTTAACAGCGCTATTGATGGATTTGTATATACACTGAAAACACAAAAAAATATGAGGATTCATTTTCTCATAGCTGCCATTGTGTTTATAATCAGTCTGTTTCTAAAGCTCACAAGAGTTGAATTTATTATTCTGTGCTGTACAGTAACATTGGTTTTAGTTGCAGAGATGCTTAATACTGCTGTGGAACTAATCATAGATATGTTTACAAAAGAATACCATCATTTAGCAAAAATTATAAAGGATATCTCTGCAGGTATAGTTTTTATATGTTCTGTGAATGCTGTTCTTGTGGGCTATCTTCTTCTCGTTTATTCTCTGCAATCGCCTGCAAAATCAGTTATAGACAAAGCAAAAGGCTCAACGTATCACATTGTATTTATTGTTTTAATTGGAGTTCTGATGGCTACACTCATTACAAAAATATTTCTAAAGAGAGGTACTGTTCTGCACGGTGGAATGCCAAGCGGACATAGTGCTCTGGCATTTGCAATAGCTACAATCATAATTCTTCTAACATTCCCAAATAAACCAATTATTGCTGCGCTTGTCTTTCTACTGGCTTCCATGATAGCGCGCAGCAGAGTAAAAAGACATATTCACACATGGTGGGAGGTAATTATGGGAGCTGTATTTGGCGCAACAGTAACTTTATTGATATTTCAAATATTATCAGTTAAAATATAAAAAAGGAGACGATACTAATTGGACATACAATCTATATATCAGGGCATAGGTCTTGTCTTTCTGCTTTTTTTATCGGCATTTTTTTCCGGTACGGAAATAGCATTTATGGAACTGAACAAGTTTCGCATAAAGAATCTTACGGATAAAAATCCAAAAACAAAAAAACTATTATTCTGGCAGGAAAATCCTCATAAGATTTTAACTGTTATTGCTATTTGTAACAATTTTGTCAACATAGCTGCATCAGCAATAGCAACTTCTATAGCAATTGCTATTGCAGCAAAACATGGCATGACCAATAGTATGGGTGTTGGTATATCAGTTGGCATAATGACGTTTTTAATACTGGTTTTTGGTGAAATTACACCAAAAAATTTTGCCAAAAGCAATTATGAAGCTCTTGCGCTATTTGCTATAACACCTGTGAGAATTCTCACAAAAATCCTTGCCCCTGTTGTAAAAAGCTTGCTGTTTATAACGAAAATTATTATAAGAATGTTTGGAGGACGAATTGAGCAAGAACCTAGTATTCTGACAGGTGAGGAACTTAAAAGCCTTATAAGTGTTGGAGAGAAAGAGGGCGCAATTGAAGAAGAAGAGAAGGAAATGATCAATAGCATCTTTGAATTCGGCGATACAATAGTGAGAGAAGTAATGGTCCCAAGGACTGATATCCAATCCATAGATGTCAATGAGAGTATCTCTGAAGTAATAAAGGCTATTGTAGAAATGCATCATTCCAGAATACCAGTTTATGAGGAAAACATTGATAATATAATAGGAATCTTATATGTTAAGGATTTAATTACTCGCTGGGAAAGTTACAAACAGGGTGAAAATATTGCATTAAAAGATTTAATGCGTGCTCCATATTTTGTACCTGAAACCAAAAAGGTAAAGGCTCTATTTGCGCTATTTAAAAAGAAGAAAAATCATATGGCAATCGTTGTAGATGAATACGGCGGCACAGCAGGACTTGTTACTATTGAGGATGTAATAGAAGAAATCTTGGGTGAAATAGAGGACGAATATGATAGTGAGGATGACCAATTTCAGCCTCTTGGCAATGGTGTGACTCTAATAGACGGAAGAACAAATATAGATGCGGTTAATGAAGAGCTTGACATACAGATTCCTCAAGGAGACGATTATGATTCTATAGCAGGATTCATTGTAAATATATTAGGCAGAGTTCCCAAAACAGGTGAAATAGTAAACTATAAAAATCTCAAGATAGTAATTTCTGAGGCAGATCCAAGACATATAAGTAAGATAAAGATCGCAAGATTAGAACCAAAGAAGGAAAATAAAAATGAATAAACTGTTTTCTAAACTAAGAGCAAATTTCATGGCAGGTATTTTAGTTATACTGCCTCTGGTTATAACATACAAAATTGTTAAATTCATAATTGTAAAAGCAAAAGTGCTGCATTTTGCAAATGTTGTTACACCTGAATGGGTAGAGCATCCTATATATTTCAGATATACCATGATAGGGATAGCAGTGCTGGCAATACTGGCGGCAATCTTCATAATACTGACCGTTATTGGAATGCTTGCAAGGAACGTTATTGGAAAACGCTTAATACTTTTTGGAGAGAGCATCTTAGCAAGAATTCCAATGGTAAATAAGATATACAGAGCAGTTCAACAAATTAGTCATGCCTTTGTAGGTAAAGTAATTTTTACTCGCGTTGTTTTATTACAATATCCGCGCAAGGGAATTTATTCCATGGGATTTGTAACTTCAGATACAAAAGGCGAAATAGCTTCTGAAATTTCCAAGAACTCAATTAATATATTTTTGCCTACAACGCCAAATCCAACCTCAGGATATCTATTGTTTGTACCTGAGAAGGACACAATTCCACTCTCTATGAGTGTTGAAGATGCCATGAAATTAGTGATTTCAGGTGGTGCAGTTACACCAAATTATAAAAATGCGGACTAGGTTATGCACATTTTTAGTTATATTAACATTAGTGATAATGTTTAGTGTAGTGGCAGGTTTGAAACCTGCTATTTCAGAAGAAAAAATACAGGAGTTTTCGCTTACTAAAACTGATGAGGTTAATAAGAAGTGGAACTTAGAAGCAGAAAGCGCTGATCTATCTAATGATCCAATAATAAAGCTATATAAAGTAAAGCTATCTATTTTTGAGAAACAAAAAATAACAACTCGCTTAACAGGAGAACAAGGCTATATCAATAAAAAAACCGAAGACATCCATCTTGAAAAAAATATCATTGTCAGAAGAGTGGATGGTACGCAAATAAAAACAGCATATATTGACTGGATGGCAAAAACAGAAACTTTTAATACAGAAGCTAAAGTTTTTATAACACGTAAAAACATAGAGCTTACCGGGTATGGTCTAAGCGCTGATCCGGGATTTAAAACTATGTGTATTAAAAAATTTCCTGTAATGGAGATAAAAAGGGAAGGCACAAAGTGACAAAGGCACATAGGCACAAAGTAAAAAAAATGTATTTTCAATTACTTAAAAACTCTGTGCCTCTGTGCCTTTGTGCCTTTGTTCTTCTTTCCTCGCTCTCTATTCAACCTGCTGAAAATGAAATACAAAAAATAACAAGAATAACCAGTGATAAAATGGAAATGGATTGGAGTAAAAATATAGCTATTTTTATAGGGGATGCGTTACTTGTTGACGAGGATGGCAGGGTAGAAGCAGACAGAATGGAGGTTTTTTTAGTTGCTTCGGAAGAAGACGAGAATAAAGAAGATATTGAAAAAGTTATTGCTACAGGGAATGTCAAAATTACAACTCCGGAGAGAAGGACAAAGTCCGGTAAAGCAGTATTCCATAAAAAAGATGATATTCTCGTACTCTCTGATAATCCTGAAGTGTGGCAGAAAGGAACATGTTTTACAGGAGGAAGAATTACCTTTGATCTAAAAAAAGACACTATGGTTATAGATAAAGACGTTCAGGGTTCTATTGAATCTTCTAAGGAGAAAGATGCAAATATTACAGACAAAAAATCTCATTAAGGAATATTCTCACAAGAGAGTAGTAGATAATCTAAGTATTCAGATTTGCACAGGAGAAATCGTTGGATTGCTTGGACCAAATGGCGCAGGAAAAACAACTACTTTTTACATGATTGCCGGTCTTATAAAACCAGATGGAGGTAAAATTCTCTTTAAAGATGAAGATATAACATCTTGTCCTATGTCAAAACGCGCAAGAATGGGACTAGGATATCTATCCCAGGAGCCTTCAATCTTCAGGAAACTTACTGTTAGAGATAACATTTTTGCAATACTGGAGACACTTCCTTTAACAAAAGAGGAACGTGAAAAAAGATTACTTGAATTACTTAATGAGCTTAATATTGCTCACCTAAAAAATCGCAAGGCTTATACACTCTCAGGAGGAGAAAAAAGAAGAGTGGAAATATCAAGAGCCTTAGTAACCCGACCATCTATTCTCTTGCTTGATGAACCCTTTACCGGAATAGACCCAATAGCTGTAGTTGATATACAGGGAATTCTTCAGGATCTAAAAAAAAAAGGCTATGGTGTGCTTATTACAGATCACAGTGTCAGAGAAACATTAAAGATTACAGACCACGCCTATATTATTCATGATGGACAAATCCTCACCGCAGGAACCCCTAAAAAAATACTATCACACAAAGGTGCCCGCAAATCGTATTTTGGGGAAGAGTTTTCACTTTAGTCGTTGCTAAAAACTGTGTCAATTATAAAAGCAAGAATGTTCTTTGCGAATTTTTATTTTTAGATATAATCCCCAATATAATAAAAAACTAAACAGGAGGAACTAGTTATGAAAGTTAGTATCAACAAAGAAGATTGTGTTGGATGCGGGCTATGCGCAGATGATTGTTCTGACGTCTTTGAAATGCAGGAAGACGTTGCCATAGTTAAAGCAGAAAAAGTGCCGGAAAATCTAGTAAGCGCAGTAAAGGAAGCCACTGAAAACTGCCCGGTTGACGCAATCATTATTTCAGAATAAAAACTCGAAAGTCCCCCTTTGAAGGGGGATTCAGGGGGATGTAAGTTGCAGAAATACGCAAGATTCTCAATTGACGACAAACACCAAAAATATGGTCTTATTGATAATGATGCCATTAAAGAAATAGACGGCGATATTTTTAGCAGTTTCAAAGTCACTGAAAAAAAACACAGTATTAAGAATGTGAAAATACCGGCTCCATGTTTGCCAAGCAAAATAGTTGCTGTAGGGCTCAATTATATAGACCATGCAAAAGAGCTTGGCATGAAAGTACCCGAAGAGCCTGTTTTATTTATAAAACCGAACACTTCCGTTATCGGTCCGGATGATAATATTGTCTATCCAAAAATGAGCAGGCGTGTGGATTATGAAGCAGAATTGGCCATAGTAATCAAGGATAAAACAAAAAACATTGAGCCTGAAGAAGCGCACACCCATATATTTGGATATACATGCTTAAATGATGTTACTGCGCGGGATCTCCAGAAAAAAGACGGGCAATGGACAAGAGCCAAATCCTTTGATACATTCTGCCCTATAGGTCCATATATTGTAACGGACATAAGTCCCGATAATCTAAAAATAGAGCTTTATGTAAACAAGCAATTAAAGCAATCATCAAGTACAAGCAACTTGATTTTCAATGTTCAAAAACTTGTAAGTTTCATCTCAAAAGTCATGACCCTTTTTCCGGGAGATATAATAGCTACAGGCACTCCCTCCGGAATAGGTCCCTTGAAACATGGAGATAAAGTGGAAGTAGTTATTGAGAAAGTCGGAAGATTAACTAATTTTGTTTGTAAAAATCCCTTATAACCTTTATTGCTTCCTGAGAAGTGTCTACAATGTGGAAAAGATTTTTATCTTTTTGAGAAATATACTTTCGTTTGACAAGTTCTCTATTAATCCATTCAACCAACTCTTTCCAGTATTCTCCTCCTACCAGAATTACAGGAAAAGACTTAATCCTTTTGGTTTGTATTAATGTAAGCGCCTCAAAGAATTCATCCATTGTTCCATAACCGCCAGGAAATACAACATATGCAGAAGCATACTTAACAAACATTACCTTTCTGCAAAAGAAATATCTGAAGTTAAGAAGAGTTTTGACAAACTTATTTGGCTTTTGTTCTGCAGGTATTTCAATGTTCAATCCTATTGATTTTCCGCCTGCCTTAAATGCGCCTTTGTTAGCGGCTTCCATTATCCCGGGCCCGCCGCCGCTAATAATAGCATAGCTTTCTTTTACAAGCATCGCTGCTAGTTCTTCAGCCATTTTGTAATATTTGTCATTAGGTTTTACTCTGGAAGAACCAAAAATGCTTACAGCTTTACCTACTCTGGATAATATCTCAAAGCCCTCTATGAACTCCGCCATTATCCTGAAAACACGCCATGTATCAGCAGATTTAAAATCCTCTATATGCATAATAATTACGGTATATTAAATTTTTTGATGTGATATTGTGCATTATGAAATATGTAAGCAAAAAAATCAAGCGAGGATTTCTCTGCCTTTACTGCCTTTGAGGGGACCTACAATGCCTTCAGCTTCCATCATATCAATAAGCCGCGCAGCTCTTGCATATCCGATCCTGAGACGGCGCTGCAGGACAGACGAGGAAGCTTGATGTGTATCTAAAACTACTTTGACCGCATCCTCAAACAGTTCGTCTTTTTCGAATAATTCATCTTGTCCATTTTCAGACTGAGGCTCTTCCAGAATCTCCTTCCTGTATGAAGGACCAGCCTGCTTCTTCAGAAAGTTAACCGTCCTTGATATCTCCTTATCAGATACAAAGCATGCCTGCGCTCTCACGGGTTTTGGCGAGCCGGCAGGCAGAAATAACATATCTCCTTTGCCAAGAAGAATCTCTGCTCCATTCATATCAAGAACAGTTCTGGAATCCACCTTAGAAGAAACCTGAAACGAGACTCTACATGGAAAATTAGCCTTGATAACACCTGTTATTACATCAACAGATGGTCTTTGGGTAGCCAGAATAATATGGATTCCGGCAGCTCTTGAGAGTTGCGCCAGTCTTGTAATTGATTCTTCAACATCTCTGCGCGCTACACTCATTAGATCTGCTAATTCGTCAATAATCACAATAATATACGGCATATTCTCCTCAGAAACTATCTTATTATATCCAATGATATTGCGAACACCTGCTTTTGCAAGCCTCTGATATCTATCCTCCATCTCTCCCACGATCCATTTCAAAGCATTAGACGCTTTCTTCGCATCGGTTACTATTGGAGTTATGAGCTGAGGTATGTCTGAAAATGCAGCTAATTCTACCATTTTGGGATCTATCATTAGAAATTGAACTTCAGTTGGATATGCATTATATAACATGCTCATTATAAGACTATTAATACATACAGATTTGCCTGCTCCGGTAGTTCCTGCAATTAAGATATGAGGCATATCCTCAATATCCGCAACCAGACACTCTCCCTGAATATCCTTGCCAAAGGCTAACGCAAGTTTTGACCTGGTATCCTTAAAAGCTTTTGATTCCAATACTTCTCTCAGATATACCGGCTGTCTTTTCCTATTTGGGATCTCAATTCCGACAACATCCTTTCCTGGAATTGGCGCAACAATGCGTACGCTTTGCGCTTTGAGGTTCAAGGCTATGTCATTTGCAAGGGAAACAATGTTGTGCACCTTTACGCCGGGCGCCGGCTGCAGTTCATAGCTTGTAATAGCAGGTCCCTGATTGATCTGAGTAACCTTTGCCTCTATGCCAAAATCATGAAGTGTATGTTCCAGTATCTCAGAATTTGAATCTAACATTCCTGCATCATCACTCGCCATCTCAGATTCTGAAGGTAATTCTAATAGTGTTAATGGAGGTAACTGAAACACATCGGGCTGAACTGAAGCAGCAGCCTCTTTAGATGCAAGCTGCTTTTCTGAAATATCTTCTGTTTGAACTTGTTTTAGTCCTGTAGTTCTAATTTTTCTTGTAACATTTCTATTAATAATTAAGTCTTTTTTTGAGAATTTACGGACAAAAAACGAACCAAACCCAGAGAGAGAAAATTCTGTACATAAAAGGAAACCTGAAATAAATACTGTTACTGTTACAATATAAGCTCCTGTTTGCTTCAGATACATTTTCAGCTGTTCTGCTAAAAAAAGCCCCAATATACCGCCTGCTTTAAACCTGCTTGTTAAAAGAAAAACCTTTAATGACGGCATACTGACGAGAGTAAACAAAGACGCTCCTCCGCATAGAAGCAAAACTATGCCCAGTACTTTTACATATATATTCTGTGACGGTCTTTGTCCAAATTTATTGATGCTTGAAATAAAGCTTATAAGAGGCACAAAATAGGCCGCAAATCCCAGAGCAAGAAAAAGTCCAAACCCAATATATGCCCCGGTTATGCCAATATAATTGCGCGCAGGGCTGTTGGGAGTTGATATATTAAATGCGATATCAGCTGAATCATAGGATTTTAAGCTAAGAAATATAAGGATGCTAAAAGCAAGAAACAGGATCCCGATTAAGTCGTTTTTCTGTTTTTCTTTTAAAAAGTCAAACAAATTTATAACCCCGTGTGCCCAAAACCTCCGGCATTCCTGGAGGTTTCAGGTAATTTGTCAACATAGACTAAATCAGCTCTGCTAACCTTATTAATTATGAGCTGCGCTATCCGATCTCCCCTGCGAATTAAAAAGTCTTTTTTTCCGAGATTCACCAGTATAACACCTACTTCGCCCCTGTAATCTGCATCAATAGTGCCGGGACTGTTGACAATACTTATCCCATGTTTAAGAGCAAGTCCGCTTCTTGGTCTGACCTGTCCTTCATATCCTGGTGGAATGCTTATTTGAATACCTGTAGGAACTAATTTAATCTCGCCAGACTTTAAAACCGTATCTTCCTTAACTGCCGCTGAGAGATCCATGCCGCTTGCATGCTCAGTCATATATTTAGGAAGCGGCATATCCTCTGAACCGGCGATATGCGATACCTCTACTTTTATCTCTTCCAAAATTAGCTCCTTGTACCTAGAGATTAATATACAAAATATCCCACGTAATCACAAGGTAAAAACTATAACATTATGGAAATGGCAAGATACATCCTTACCCCCCAATAATTTGTTTGTTTTTATCACTTTGATTATACCAAATTATTGGGCTTATCATCTACCCTAATCACTGTTTTTACTTTATAGACAGACACTAAATAATAGTAATTTTCATAAATATTCATTTTTTATTTATATGCAGTGTCTTTTAAGTCCTCTACATACTGCTGGGCTGAAAACGCGGCAAATGCGCCGTCTCCGCATGCAGTTACTACCTGCCTCAAGATGGTTTGTCT